>DATJKY010000388.1:0-2313 GCA_035490955.1 Terriglobia bacterium
AGCAATGCCTTCTCGAACTCGCTTACTGCAAACTCGTGACTCGCCTGATTCTTCGACACTTTCTGTGGATCAAAGCGCGCCATGTCCAGAACGAGCCGGTAAGCACCAGCGATGTCCTTTAGATTCTACCTGGGCGAGTCGTAGACAAATCGAGTCTGACAATTGGTATTACAATCCCGAGCTCAAGCGGCAAGCAAATCGACGATGTGTTGGATAGCTGTGTCGGCGCGATGATACGCGGCTTCCAGCTTGCTGGCCGGACGATGATGGTCAACGGGGCGGTGATGGAAGCGGCTGTGGGCGAGCGGGCCGCAGAGCCGTTTATGGAAGAAGAGGAAGAGCAAGGCGACCTGCACACCTTTCGGGGTGAGGCGGTAGGCGTATCGGGATCCATCCCGCTGCAACAGGCCGTGGCCTTTGAGTTTGCGCAGGTCGTAGCGCAGTTGGTTGAGACCGTAGCGTTTGTCAGAGAGGTGGAAGGTGGTGAGGACGGCCTGATGGATCTGGTTGCTGGTCCAACCGCCGACGTGAGTGCCGCCGTGCAGGAGGATTTCGAGGAGGCGGATGACGCGCGGGTCTTGGATCCTGATTCCGGGGTAGCGAACCGCGCCGACGGTAATGGGAAGTGCGATGCGTTGCAGCAGTGGGAAGTCAACATGGACGTTGAGCCATTGTGCCTGGAAGCCGGCAAAGCGGCCGGTGATGTCCTGGAACCGCTCGCGCACGGCCTCGAGATGGTCCAATCCCTTCCTGAGTTGGAAATCGGCGAGGTTGTTGGAGACCAGCTCGTTGCGCAGGAAGGTGGCGAACTTTTCGTATTGTTTGAGGAAAGCGTTCTTGAAGTAGGCACGGAAGACATGATGGCCGTGCTCGATGCGGTCGATGATGGTAGCGAGCTTGCCGCGCATCCGTCGGTTCAGGCGTGTGCCGAAGATCTCGGCGATCTTGTCGGCGGTCAGTCGCCACAGGCCGAGCTCGCAGCTCCGTTCGAACAGCTTGTGGATGGGAAAGTGGCGTTTGAAGATGAAGTTGCGGCAATATTCAATCTGAGCGATGGCATAGAAGCGTGACAGGTTGAGGCGGGTCCGCTCTTTGGCGGAGAACTTCGGACCCAAGATGAGCGTCCAGTAGTCGAGGCGCTTTCGGATGATATCCGGGGTCAGTCGATCGGCGGCGGCCTGCAGTGCGGCAATGTCATCCACCGCGAGAAAAGCATTGTCGTTCTTGCGGAACCCGATCTGCGCTCGGTTCAGCTCCTGTTCGATAAAGCTGTGTCCGTTCAGGTAATAGGTGGTCTGGAACGGCAGGAACGAGGCGATCCGCATTACCATGGGGCCGAGGGTTTCGTCGCGGATGTAGAAATAGTAGTGGGTGAAGCGGCTGCGCTGGCGGGCAAGGATGCGATAGTTGGGATCCTTCGTGGGGTATTTCGGCACCGTGACGCGAAAGGTCGGCCCTTGCTCCATGCTCTTGAGGATGAAGTAGACGCCGTAGGTGTCGGTCCTCACCATGCGCCGTTGCCACGGCAGGACATGGTCTTCCTTGCGCACGCCCTTTTCGGCCCACTCGATGGGGATGCGATGATTGCGTGCGAAGGCTTCGACCCAGTTCTGGTAGTCGGCCGTGCGCTGGCGCAGGACCTCCGTGCTGACCACCGGGAGGCCGACGACCAGACGGAAGAAGTTGACCACCCGCTCGGGACGCGACAGCCCGCTGAGGTAGCCGTAGATGACGATGCGGTCGAAGCAGTGATAGACGAAGGCCAACAAGTCACCGAACAGCTGGGTGAACAGGTCCATGGCAAACCCCGCGAAGCCCACTCGGGCTGGGAGAGCCATCAAGCGTGGCGCAGGCAAGCGGGTGGTGGAAGGCACGAGCTTTCGGCTGACCGACGAGGTGCGCTACGTCCAACGTAGGGCCGCGGCCTGTGATGGCCGGATCGTTACCATTGGTCAGCTGCTGCTGTTCTCAACTGACACCGGTGATGCATGGTTGCTCGACCGCTCGGATCAGTTGGCCACACGGCTCGCCCGAAATGGCGAGGCCGAACCGATCGACATCGAGGAGACCGATTACTGCGCTCGCCATCGAGTGGAAGGGCCACTATCGCATCGATGGACCGGCGTTCGTGTACTCGGATCGCGCCAGCGGGCGCACCGTCACAATCCTCGGATACCCAACCGACAAGCTCGGTGCGACGGCTTAGTCGGGAAATTTCAAATATGTTTGGCTAGCGTTCTGATAGACGTCATCTCGTGCGGGGCGATCAGCCTCGGCCTGGGCCAGCAAAGGGAGCAGCCGGATGCCTACTAA
>DATJKY010000389.1:0-2704 GCA_035490955.1 Terriglobia bacterium
CTTGGTCTCTGTGCCTCTGTGGTTCTGCGGCGGTACGGCACTACTGCCGTTGTTCCAGGTGCTCCAGCCGAGCGCGCATCTCGACGATCTGCTGGTCCTTATCGGCGACCTCGCTCTTGAGTTCGGTCACGGTCTCATACAGCGCCTGGATGGCGGCCAGGGCCACGCCTTGGGCGTCCACCGTCGAGATGTGCTTCTCGTCTTCGCCCAGGCCGAAGGCCTCGCGAAAGTCCTGCGCTGTCGGTCCCATGTGCCGGACGGAGTCCGGCTGGGCCTTGTAGTTCCAAGTTGCAATGGGCAACGCTGCCAGGCGTGATAGCACGGCTTGGCCGTCGACCCCGTTGAAGTTGGCCTTCGCATCCCGGTCACTTAGGGTTGACCAGGAACCGGAGCCAGAGGGCAGCGTGGCGCCCGTCGAGGTCCCGGCCGCCGTGTAGAAGGTAAAGCCGCCGGAGGCCCGGGCCACAAATGAGTTCGGACCGGTGTCCGGCAAAGCTTGATATGAACCGTAACTTGAACTGTCGCTCCAGACAAAGCTGCCGATGTTGTTGGCGACGGCCAAATAGCCGGCGGCAAAACTGTTCTGCCCGTTAGCAGCATTGTTAGTCCCGCCGGGCACGGTCGCGTAGGAACCGTTGGCAACGTTGAGGGCGCCTCCAGACACCGTCGCAAACAGGTTGCCGGCAGTGTTCGTGCTACCCCCGGCCACCGTCCCCCCCGCGCCCGAGGCGGTGTTCCCTAGACCTCCGCTCACTGTTCCGTAATCGGCAGTGACAGTGTTGGGCGAGGCTGTATCGGATCCGCCGCCGCCGCCGGCGATGGTCGCCCCGGCTACGCCGCTCGCGACGCTGTTCCCTGCGAATGCGCTATTGCCGGTGAATCCGCCAATGACGTTCGCGCTCGTGTTCCCGTTCGTCGAGATGAGGTTCCCCTGCAAGATCAGCGCGTTGTTGAGCGAGCCGGACAGGGTCAGAGTGCCGTTGATAGCCTGGTTGGCGGCGAAGGTGTTTGCCGCCCCTAATTGCGCGAAGGCGCCCGAACCGAGCCCTCCGAGCGTGAGCGCGTTGACATTGGTCACGCCAGAACCGTTGCCGCTCAGGGTGGTGGCCACGACCCCGCCTGTCACGTTTACATTGCTGCCCGACTGCGACATGATGGAGTTCCCGATCGTGGTACTGGTAGTCCAGACGGGAATGTCGTTGGTTGTGCCGCTCCCCTTAACGACCTGCGCATGGGCGTCCGCGCCCCAACCTAGACCTATCACCACCACCAGACTCGCCAGCGCAGGCATCAGGCGGCGGTTCTTTCTTGCATGTGTGTTCTTCATTTGAATTCCTCCTATGGTTTGTCAGTTGTCCTTCGTTCTTTGTTCGTGGTTCTTGGTTCTTTGGTCCCGGTTTCAAGCCACCGCTACTGATTTGTTGATCGGATTGTTGATTCCCCTTGCTTCGCCTACTCAAAGCGCATAACGGGGCCAAAATCGCTCATGTTGAGTATTTTTTCTCGCGCCCAAAGTGGAATCGCCTCGCAGTCCGGCGGGATCAGAACTGGGCAGGTTCATCAACTGGTGAACAGAAGCGGGTAGCACAGAGTTCGTGCTTTTCGAACGCTGCGGCTCTTGGTCAGACAAGCTCAGGGGCTTCCCTCGATCCGCGTCTTGCCCATCCAGCCCATCGGCCTTGGCGATTGCCGCTTTCATTTGCGCATAACTGCGTACGCTGCGTGCTTGCTTGGATTCCACCTTAGCTACAAACGCCTTACAAGCCTGGTAGAGGTCCAGGGCTGCTTCCTGGAGATTTGGAGGGTAATTCTCTCTCATCTTCCTTCTCCTTGTACGTTGCTCTTTTTTCTCTGTGCCACGGCGGCTGTGTGCCGCGCGGCTGGTGTCCCCTAACACTTCCAGTCTTGCGTGAGACCGCGGCGGAGGCGCAGGGACGTGGGTCATCAAAGGGCGCGATTGCTGACCCGGGCAGCGCGGAGCCGTTCCGAAAGGGCCGGGCTGGGTGCGAACTGACAAGCCGCAGCCCCGTCCCGACGGGGTTTCGGGAACTTTCTGAGAGACGAAAGTCTGCGCTACTCATCACTCTGCGCCTCGGTGTCTCTGCGGTGAGAGGGTCTCAGGGCTCAGCCTTGGGTCGGCGGCGCCTGCGGGGCCGGGGCAAGCCCCGGCCCTACGTTCGCGGTTGCAATATCCGGCCTTACGGTTTCGTCGCCTGCGACGGCCTAAGTTAATGGGCAAGAGTTGCCAGCGCGCGGGACCCGGGTAGCCACAGCCTGCGCCTTTTCTAACCGTAAGCTCTTAACAATCCGTAAGGTTCACGGTTGAGAAGACCCAAGCGTGGCTACCCGGCCGGGATCACGCCACGGCAGAGCGTGTTTATGGGGTTCGCAGGAGGCCGTGGGACACACCGTTCCCGTCCTGATAGAATCCCGCAATGACCCCGGCTGAGTTGATCGAGTAACTCACCGTGCCCTGGGGCGAGTTTGTGCCTGCGCCGGGAGCATCGAAGGTGGTGATTTTGCCGGTGTGAGCGCGCAGGAAGCCGTGGTACACAAAGTTCGGGTCTGTGTAGAAACCCGTGATCGCGCCCTTCACGTTGATGCCGCTGCTAAACGTGCCCAGGTTGATGCCGGTGCCGGCGCCCGGAGCGTCGAACGAAGTGAATTTGCCGTTGGGAGAACGCAGGTAGCCGTGGAACACAGT
>DATJKY010000390.1:0-17303 GCA_035490955.1 Terriglobia bacterium
CGGATCGAGGGAGTGGTGGTTGACCAAAAGCGTATCGGCACGATCGTCTTCGGCAGATCACACCTGCGCGACCGCAACGAAGAGGAAGTCCGGGTTACATTCTGTTCGTTCTCAAGAACGCTTACCGCGAGTTCGAGGAGCGGGCTGGCCAAGTGAAGAGCCCGCGCGGCGCCAAGACCGCGCTGGTTGAAACGGCCATCGCCGCATTCCCCGGCAACTTCACCCTTACCAATCTGGAGCGAGCTTGCCCAAGCGTCAGCCGGGACATGATACGGAGGGTTCTGCGAGATCTCCAGAGGGCAAAGCAGGTCGTCTGTTTGGGACGAGGCCCGGGGGCCAGATGGCGAAGAGAGGGTAGTACTCTTGAAAGAGGGTAAGAGAAGGGGTATCGTCTGGTGTCCGCCTGCGAGCCCGAGGCCGGGGCTCACAGGGCGAGCGGCAATCGAACCGATCTGAGATCCCCGGCACGGCTTCATCGAGCACCGAAAAGCGAACCACGTAAGCGAGGGTTCACCCCCCTCATCCGTGATCCCTTCGATCCCAAGAACCCTGTCACTCGGGGTGAAACCTGCGAGCGAGAGCATAATGAGGTCAGTGCAGGCTGAGAGAGATTTAGATCAATCGCCACAATCGCCGTCGCCATCACATATCACCATCACATTTTGCTTGACAAGCCACATAGGCTATGCTAGACTACATTCGGAGTGGTGGCGATGACGGGCGCGCAGCCGGCAGAAATTAACCACCAAAGCCGGAATGTCCTTGCGGATCAGGGGTTTACTTTTGGGTGTTGTCGCCCCATCCCGAAGACGCAGGCGTTGAAAGTGGGTAGAACCAAAGAAAAGTCTAATCAGGCTTCGGCTCAGGCTGACGAGGCCCGCGCTCGATCCCAGATCTCAAGTTACAGATTCAAAACGACTTATTCCGATTCTTAAAGGTTGACCCAAAATAAGCTACGTGGAATCAACAACATACAGAATGGAAGAGGCGACTTGCCATCACCAAGGACAACTGCTGAATGGGCGGCGCCGTCTCGGTGCCCCTGGAGCGGCTAGCCGGGCCGCCGGCCGCGATCTGGCGGGGCCGGGACGTGGTCGGCCCTACCGCTTTGAGGCACCCATCCCGGACCAAATGAGGCCAGGGCTGACTCCGGGTATCCGGCGGCGTGTGCCTGGGGCGAGACTGCGTGCGCTCACGAACAAGGCCGGAATGTGCTTTAGATTCAGCGGGATGATGCTCGCGACTCCCCTCTCGATTAAGGATTTAGACCCGCTGCGGCCAGAGCGCCAGCCCGACTCGCTCCGGCCAGCCGACTCCCGCCAGGGCGCGCTCCCGCGGTTTCCTATCACGCAAGTAAGCAACGAATGACCCCGAGCAACGCAATGGCTCAACGGACCAATCCCATACAACAGCCTTCATTGACTAGGTCGAAACCCTATGTTAGGTTTTCAAGTGTGGGCGCGGCAAAAGGAATTTAGATCATTGAGGAGGTTGGTTGGTCGGCACCCTGCTGTTGCTCTATGTGACTGAAGTCGGGCAACTGTTCGCCAACACGGGCCTAGTAGCGCGAATCGTACTCCTTCTTCTTCTTTCTTTCTCGGTCCTGTCCTGGGCAATAATCTTCAAAAAATACCGGGGTTTCAGCGCTGCCCGTCAAGAATCGGGGGAATTCCTGCGCATCTTTCGCGGCAGCAAGAAGCTCTCGGAAATCCGCTCTTCATGCCAGAACCTGAAGGCGACACCCCTGACCGAAGTCTTCATGAGCGGTTACCGGGAGATCGAAAGCCAGGCGGTGTACACGGAGAATCCGGGCAGGCCCCGCATACGTAGCTTGGAGGCGATACACCGGTCTCTGCAGATTGCCTCATCCGCCGAACTGACTCGCATGGAGCAGTGGCTGACTTGGCTAGCCACCACCGGCGGCGTCACGCCTTTCGTAGGTCTTTTCGGTACGGTGTGGGGCATTATCGATGCCTTCCAAGGGCTGGGGAGTGGCGGTGTCGCCTCTTTGCGCAGCGTCGCGCCTGGCATCTCCGAGGCACTCGTTACCACCGCCGCCGGCCTCTTTGCCGCGATCCCCGCTGTGATCGCTTACAACCATTTTGTACAGCGCGTGAAGGAATTTGGGAACTTGATGGATGATTTTGCCTTGGAGTTCCTCAACATGACGGAGAGAAACTTCACCTAGAGCATCGGAAAGTCGAAGGAGAACGTCCATTTTTGTCGACAAGCACGTGGATGGATTTACGAACTGAGAGATCACCTAACCACCTGCCGAACGCACAGTATTTGAACGAAACAGAAGCTGGAAGGCTCGATGCGCTCGCCCAGCGTGTTACGCCAATACTGAATGGCTACCTTCGTTCTACCTTGGCGCTCGAGGGCTCCGAACCTGTTTAGCCGAGCTTCGATTTTCGAGTTTCGAAAGAGAGAAGATGGCATTCACCACTCCCAAAGGACGGACTCATACCTCGCTCTCCGAAATCAACGTCACGCCCTTTGTCGACGTCGTGCTGGTTTTGCTCATCATTTTCATGGTGACCGCACCGGTGCTGGAGTCGGGGATCGAGGTTGACTTGCCCAAGACCAAAACCGTGAAAGCAATTGCCACGGAAAAAGTCGTCGTCACCATCGACAAACGCCAAACGCTGTACGTGGGAAACGATCCGGTTAACATCAACCTGCTCGGACCAACCATCCTCGGCCGGCTCAAGGGAGCGCCGGACGCCGCCGTCTTCGTACGAGCCGACCAAGCGGTTCCCTTTGGGACGTTTGCCAAGGTGGTGGATGCTCTGAAGCAGGCGAACCTAACCAACATCAATATTGTCACCGAGCCCTTATCGACGGCCGGGAAACGACAGTAGCCAGTTATGGGTGCAACGACTTTTGCGGTAACGATCGGCCACGACGACCGTTTGCGCGGGTCGCTTCTTGTTTCTGCTGGGTGCCATGTTTTGCTCGGCGCCTTGGCGCTCGCCTATACGGGGCTCAACTTAGGCTCTAGGATAGGGTGGGGCAACCCCTGGGCTGGCAGCGGCGCTCGAGTTAACGTGGTGAACTCGCTGCCAGGCATCCCACTCCCCGCCCCTTTGCTCGCAACTCCGAACACCCTGGCCACTGAAAACCCGGGACTCTATCACGAGGAACCGGAGCCCAAGCCTGAGCCGCCGAAGGATGCCGAGGAAATTCCGAAGTTCGAAGACTCTGTAAAGCCTAACCCTGCGGTTAACGTCAACAAGCGTATTCAGAAGGAAACCATGCCTCCGCCTCCTAACGCCATTCCGACGGGCGAAGGTGGGAGGCCGTCGATAAAGTACGGGCAGTTCGTGAACGACGCCGGGAGCGGTGGGTTCAGCTTTGGCGACAGCATGTTTGGCGAGCGTTACGGCTGGTACGTTGATGCCACCCGCAACCGAATCAGCAGCAACTGGCTGGTATCAACCATCAGTGCGAATGTTCTATCAGCGCGGCGTGCTTATGTGCGCTTCGATATCCTGCGCGACGGAACGATCACGAATGTGGAGCTGACCCAGTCCAGCGGGAGCCCGGAAGTTGACCGGTCAGCGTTGCGGGCCATCTATGCTTCAAATCCGCTTGGGCCCTTGCCACCAGAATTTTCGGGAAGCAGGATTTCAGTGAACTTTTACTTTGACTTCAGCCACCGGTAGGCCGCTTAGGGAGCAACCGGGCGGCGAGCAAGGACGAATGGCATACTTATGAGGAAAACTATGGCTCGGCTTCTGTTTTTAGTCGTTACTATCCTTGCGGTTCTCATTGTACTACCCCGGTCGAACCACGGCCAGCAGCAGCCGAGGTGGCTTGAGATGGGCATCAACCGCGGCGCGCCCAGCATACGGATTGCGGTGACAGATTTTCCGCCCCAGTCCACGAACGTGCAACTCGCCAGCTTGACTGAAGAGTTCAACACCGTTCTGCAGAATGATCTGGACAACGCGGGCATCTTCGAAATTGTCAGCAAGAGCTTGTACCCGCTGACGGCGGTTCGCGACCCTCAGGACGTCGTATTCCCGAAGTGGAACGACGAACCGGTTCTCGCCCAGATGCTAGTTTTCGGGAAGACCGAAGTGGTGAACGACAATCTTGTAACCACGGCTTACCTGTATGATGTCAAGAATCCAGCTCATCCGAGCGTGGTTGCAAAGCGCTATGTTGCCACCCTGAACGAGGCTTCCACTCGGGAGACCGCACATCGCTTCGCCAACGAGATCATCCAGGCACTGGGGGGCGGCATACCTGGCATCAATCTGACGCGGATCGCCTTCGTGAGCAAGCGGACCGGACATCCCGAAATATGGGTGATGGACTATGACGGCTTCAATCAGCACCCCATCACCAGTTACGGCTCTTCCAGTTTGACGCCACGCTGGTCCCCGGACAATACCCGTTTGGCGTTCACCACCTACGCGACGGGGAATCCGGAGATCTTCGTTTTGTCGTTGGAAATCAACCGCCGTCTGCCCTTTCCCTCTTACAAGGGCCTGAATACTACTCCGGCCTGGTCGCCGGACGGAAAGAAACTGAGCTTTTGTTCCAGCATGGGCGGTGACCCCGAAATCTACTTGTCAGATGTGAACGGATCCAACCTTCAGCGCCTGACCTTCTCACCGGGCGTCGACGTCTCCCCTGTATGGAACCCAAAGACAGGGAATGAAATCGCCTTTGTGTCCGACCGCAGCGGCTCGCCCCAGATTTACCTCATGAATGCCGACGGCACTTCTCTGCGCCGCCTGATTATGGGAGGCGGGGACGCCAGTGAGCCCTCCTGGTCACCCAACGGGCTCTTCATGGCGTTCCAATGGAGGGTTTCAGACACCGGAACCTATGATATCTACGTGATGGAAATCGCCAGCGGCCAAATCGTCCAGTTAACCCACGACGCGGGGCGCAACGAGCATCCTACTTGGTCTCCGGACGGGCGCCACTTGGCGTTTGAGTCCACCCGGACGGGCACCCGACAGGCCTGGATGATGCTGGCAGACGGAACGAACCCCAAGCAATTAACAACACAAGGAGAGAACTGGAATCCCAATTGGTCGAACTGACGACCGCACGCCCGTACCGAAGCGCCCGAGGCTACCGGTCCCCAATCGCCGGTTCCAAGACTAAATCGATGGAAGGGGAAGACTCCGGCCTGGGCCCAGTGTTTCGAAATCATTTTTACAAAGCATTGTAATTTTTCCTGACTTGATGTTAGTATGTTTGACCTTAGAGGGGATGACCCTTGGAGGGGGATTAGTTTTTTCTCCCAGTCCCCTCCATCGGTGTTTTTAGGCAAGCCAGTTTTTCACGGAATCGGGAGGATCTTCTACCACCAAGGAGGAAAACAATGCCACGAAAGAAGAGCAAGACTGCTGTTCTGGTTGGTCTCCTGGGGATCGTAGTTTTAATGGTCGGGTGCGGCGCCCAGCCGAAGCCGGTTGCGCCGCCGCCGCCGCCACCACCTCCTCCGCCTCCGGCCGCGCCCGCTTGCACTCTAACTGCGGAGCCGAGCACGGTCGAGAAAGGCCAGTCTGTAACGCTGAGCTGGACCTCTCAGAACTCAACGGATATGGACCTTCAACCCGGAGTCGGCAAGGTACAGGCCCAGGGTTCAAGCAGTGTGAGACCGGATGATTCAACGACTTACACCATGACCGCGACGGGTCCGGGTGGAAACATCACCTGCACGGCCCGCGTCACCGTAACGGTCCCACCACCACCGCCACCGCCGCCACCACCGCCAAAGGGTCCCTCAGACGAAGAACTGTTCGGCCAGAATGTAAAGGACATGTTCTTTGACTTCGACAAGTCGGAGATTCGTGCTGACGCCCAGCCGGTGTTGACGACAAGCGCTGACTTCCTCAAAACCAAGCCTGACATCAAGTTCACGATCGAAGGTCACTGCGACGAACGAGGAAGCGAGGAATACAACTTGGCGCTGGGTGACAAACGCGCTACGGCTGCCAAGGACTTCCTTGTCAATCTCGGGGTAAACGCAGCGGGAGTAACGACCATCTCTTACGGTAAAGACCCGCTACCAGGCCTTTCCCTCTGCACTGACAAGACAGAGGATTGCTGGCAGCAGAACCGCCGTGATCACTTCGTGTACGGCACCCAAACCAAGCAGTAGCTTCAAAGCCGGGAGTCGTTTCTCGACTCCCGGCTCCTCCTTATCCTACGCCAGCTCGGCCGTCGGTTCCGACAGTGCGACCGATGACAGAGGGTCGGTGTGTGCTGCAGGGCGGCCCTACCCTCATTCCGATCCCGCATGGGGGAGAAGAATCTGCTTCTTCTTGCTCTTCACGCCAAAGCGGATTCCTCGGCACTCCGCTCTCTCGAAAGTCGCGCCCAGCTCGTTTGTTTTCAGTGGGGTCATGGGGCGCGACTTTCATGCATCATATTGGTGGGCCGAAGGCTCATGTAATACTCCTCGGAATGAGCAGGGTTAGTTCCTGCGCAGACCGGTTGACCCCCATCTTGGCGGGATGATAGACTGGCAGTGATTTCGTTGCAGTGAGGACTACACGAACTTGAAAAAGTACAGCTTCCTGGTTTTGTTGGTGATCGTTCCATGCGCTTGCGGCGCCCAATCAGCCTTGGCGGCGAGCAAAGAAACCATCCAGATGATGCAGCAGCTGGATACGCTCACTCAGATGGTGCAGAGCCTGCAAAAAACTGTCGACACGGAGGAAGCGGTTCTGAAGACTCTGATCGAACAAGCGAGCGACAACGTGAACACGATGAAGGTCACGATTGCCGATCTGCAAAAGACGAATCAGCAGACCCTTGGTTCCTTCAGCAACCGGTTCGACAGCATGACTACTCAGATCCAAGAGCTGTCAGCCAGTTTGGATGAAACCAAAGCGAGGCTGGCCAAACTGAGCGATCAGCTGGCCCAGACGCAGAAGGTCATGGAGACTCTAACCCCAAGTGCGAGCGCTAGCAGCGCCCCGGCGGCGCCGGGGGAAACCGCGGCTGCGTCCCCCCCTCCTGATCCCGACAGTCTGTATAAGTCGGCTCTGGGTTACTATCACGGTGGACAGTATGACCTCGCCGTTCAGGCTTTTCAACAGTACTTGCAGAACTACGCCGATGGAGAGTATGCTTCGAACGCGCAGTTCTATATTGGAGAGTGCTATTACAGCCAGAAAAACTACGCTCAGGCCGTCGAAGAGTATAACACTTGCATCGAACGCTATCCGAAGGGCAACAAGCTGGCAGCGGCCCAACTGAAGAAAGGGTACGCCTTGCTGGCGCTCGATAAGACGCAGGCAGGTGAACGCGAGCTCCGGTCGCTCGTGCGGCGCTTTCCCAAGTCTCCGGAGGCAAACTTGGCGCGGCAACGCCTCAAGCAGGTAGAGTCCGAGTAGTGAAGCTGGACAGGCAGCAGGGGTTGACGAGGCGGTGTCTGTATCCGACCTTGACCTGCGTCTCTAAAGAACATCGCGTGACAGAGAGGGTCCACAGGTTCCGTTATGTCAGGCTCGCTAAACAAAGTGATGCTGATCGGCCGTCTGGGCAAGGATCCCGAGATCAAGTACACGCCCAGTGGGGCGCCCGTGGCCAAGTTTAGCTTGGCCACTGACGAAGTCTTTAAAGACCGTGCCGGCGAGCAGCAACGACGTACGGAATGGCACAATATCGTGGCCTGGAACAAGCTGGCCGAGATTTGCGGCGAATATCTCACCAAGGGCAAGCAGGTTTACATCGAAGGCAGTATTCGCAGCCGGCAGTGGGAAGATCAAAGCGGAAACAAGCGCACAGCCTACGAGATTGTTGCCCGAGAAATGAAGATGCTCGGTTCGCGTGCTGATGCCGAACGTGATTCAATGGCAGCAACGACCGTACCCACCACCGTGAGCGGCGCCGGCACCAACGAACGCGAGTCGCCGGCGGAAGCCCCGTCCTCACCCGAGATTACCGACGAGGATCTTCCTTTTTGAGGCGCCTTCCGTTGAAGAGTCCTGCCTTGCTGTGCTTTGATTATCGAGGCGGGTGTTGTCTTCTGCGCTCGTCGACCTGCCGGACCCATTCGTTAAACTTCGCGACTTGTTCTGGGGTAAGAGTCTGCCGGATTCGGTCCCGCGCCTGACCTCGGATGGCATCGAATTGGGGATCAACCTGCTTGTGCAGCTCGGAATAGCTCTTGGCGGTGTCGGCAAGGATCTGATCCAGTTGGTGGACTTGCGTGTCAGACAGGTGCAGTTCTCGGGTTAAACGACGAACAACCCGCTGCCTTTCAAACTGGCGGTGCCAATGTCCGCCGTACCAGGCATAGAAAAATACTCCGCAGCCGCCCACCACTACACCGAGGACGAACGTCACTGCGAAGTAGAGGTAAGCGCGGCGAGTCATCATCGTCCCTTTCGATCCTCACCAGGCTGGACATTCGGAGCAGCGCTCTGGCTGCTTCCGACGTCGTCGGGCAAAACCGGATCGTTCTCGGCTGCAACTTCAGCTTGAAGCAGGGACAAATCAAGTCCTGCCGTGCTTCGCCACGGCCCGGAAGGTGGAAGCACAAGCGCCATTACAAGAGTAAGGGTAAGCAACGACCCGACCAAGATCACCCGTCTACCGACCAAATCCCAAAATTGAGTGGCGGCACGACCGGCCAGTGCGGGTTCTGCTAAGCGCCGCGTTAGACGCGCCGCGAAGCCAGTGGAGGCGTCGGGTACAGGCTCCTGGGAGAGCACTCGAAACCCGGTTCGGACTAAGCTCCAGTCCCGCTCATCAGCCTGACAGGCCGCACAGGTCTGCAGATGCTCGCGCACCGACGCCGGCATTTGACCGCCATCCCCATCCTCGAACCACCTTCTCATTTCGTTGCAGCGCATGTCTCACCGTCCATGTTGCCATCGTCTGAAGTCTTCGAGCATTCTCCTGCGAGCCCGATGCAGCCGTACCTTGACGGTGCTCTCCTTCAGGTCGAGCATTTCCGCAATCTCTTGTACCGAGAGATCTTCCAATTCCTTCAACCCCAGGATAACCCTGTCTTCTGCCGGAGCGCGGCTCAGCAGCTTGGCCGCCAGATCGCGCAACGCGATTCGATCCTCGACGTTAATGCCTTCCTGGGCAGGACTCTCGGCCTTCGCTTCCAGCGTGCGTTGTGCTTCCTCATTGATCTGAGAGAAATATAGCACGCGTGAGGTCCGGCGGCGCCGAAGGTAGTCGTAACAATGATTGACGGTCACTCGGGAAAGCCAAGTGGCGAACGAGGATCGCCCGTCGTAGCCCTGGATGCCCAGAAACGCCTTCACGAAAATCTCTTGGGCAAGGTCCTCAACCTCCTCGCGGTTATTGACCAAGTTATAGGCCACGGAGAACACCCGCCGCTGATAACGCTGCACCAGAAAACCAAAAGCCTCGGCATCCCCGCGTTGCGCGCGCTTGATCCATTCCCGTTCCTGATTAGCTGCGGGGGAGTCCGCCATCGAGTATCCATGATTGCGCTTCCCTCGGTTAAGACGAGGGGCAGATCACAGAGGTTACAAATCTACGCCCTACTGACGACGAATTTACTTGACTAGATGGACACGTTATGAGATTATGATGCCATGGTCATTGGACGCAGACTTAGAAACCTACGAGAAGAAAAGAACCTTTCTCAGGGCGACATCGAAAAGCGGGCAGGGTTGCTGCGCTGCTACATCTCCCGAGTCGAGAATGGACATACGATCCCTTCGCTCGAAACGCTCGAGAGGCTCGCGGCGGCCCTGGAGGTTCCTCTCTACCAGTTGTTCTACGAGGGGGAGGAGCCGCCACCGTTGCCGAACCTGAGTGCTCGCCAGACCACCGAAGATCTTGCCCTCAGTGAAGAAGCGGAAAAGGAGAACCGGTTCTTCGAGAAAGTCAGGCGGGTCCTCGGCCGGATTGACGAGAAGGACCGTCAACTTTTGCTGTATATGGCGCAGAAGTTGGCCAGCCGCTAAGAGTGTGCAAAGCCTCCGCCCATGACGGCGGGAACGAGCAGCCGGAGCGGTTGTGTGTTTACTCCCACTCAATGGTCCCGGGTGGCTTTGACGTAATATCGAAGACCACCCGGTTAACCCCTTTCACCTCATTGACGATCCGCGTGGCCACGCGCTGAAGCAAAGCGGGCGGCAGCGGCGCCCAATCCGCCGTCATACCGTCCTCGGATTCCACCGCTCGCACCGCGATTGTTGTGGCGTAGGTCCGGGCGTCACCCATTACTCCCACGCTCGAAACCGGCAACAGGACTGCAAACGACTGCCAGAGCTTGGTGTAATAGTCGGCCAAGCGCACCTCCTCCAGGACGATGGCGTCTGCTTCCCGCACCATCCGTAACCGCTCTTCAGTCACCTCTCCAACTACACGGACTGCCAGCCCTGGACCGGGAAAAGGCTGGCGATTCACAATCTCCTCGTCGAGGCCTAGTTCCCGTCCAACGACTCGAACTTCGTCCTTGAATAGCTCGCGCAAGGGCTCAATGAGTTCGAAACGCAAGTCCGCAGGCAGCCCGCCGACATTGTGGTGACTTTTGATTGTAGCAGCGGGTCCCTTAACTGACACCGATTCGATCACATCCGGGTACAATGTGCCTTGCACCAGAAACCGCATCTCTCCGAGGGCGCCGGACTCCTCTTCGAATACCCGAATAAACTCCTCTCCGATGATCTTCCTCTTACGTTCCGGGTCGGTGACTCCCCTCAGGCGATCGAGAAATCGGCTCGACCGGTCCACAGCACGGACGTTAAGGTGAGCCTGCTCTTGCAACGCGGCGGTCACCTTCTCAAACTCATTCTTACGGAGCAGGCCATTGTCAACGAACACGCAAGTCAACCGGTCCCCTATGGCCCGCCCGACCAAGGTGGCCGCCACCGTGGAGTCGACTCCGCCCGAGATGGCACAGAGAGCCCTGCTGTTGCCCACTTGCCGACCAACCCGCTCCACGGTCTCTTCAATAAAGGAACGCGGAAACCAACTAGGCGTTGTGCCGCACACGTCGGCAACGAAGCGTCGCAAAATCTCGCTGCCATGCTCGGTATGGTGGACCTCAGGGTGGAACTCCACCGCATACATCTTGCTAGCCCGATTCTCGATGACGGAAACCGCGTTTTCGGTCCGGCCGGTAATTCGAAATCCGGGAGGGACTTCGGCCACATGATCGCCATGACTGTTCCAGACCCGTAACGGAGACCTCAGTCCCTCAAGCAGATCGCTTGGAGGCGAGATGTAGAGCTGGGCAATGCCGTACTCGCGGCGCCGGGCCGGCTCCACGCGACCTCCCATCCTGGCAGCCATGAGTTGCAGTCCATAACAGATGCCGAGAATCGGGACATTCAGTCTGAAAATCCGGTCGTCGCAGGTGGGTGAAGTTGGGTCGTAAACCGACGAGGGGCCGCCGGAAAGGATCAGAGCCTGAGGACTCATCCGCACCAGCTCGTCAAAAGCGATGTAACACGGCACGATGACCGAGTACACCTGCATCTCACGGATGCGACGCGCAATGAGTTGTGTATATTGGGAACCAAAATCCAGTACAACAATCGGGCGCGATGGTTCCATGGCTAGTCATTTGATGACGATGTTGACGAGTTTCTGTGGCACGACGATGACCCTGACGACCTCGCGTCCATTCAGGTGCTGCCCAACGCCGGAATCGGCCCGGGCGCGGCGACGAATCTCCTCTTCGCTCGCTCCAACGGCCACGCGAATGCGACCCCGCAACTTTCCGTTGACCTGAACGGGTATCTCCAGTTCATCCTCTGCAGCGAGTTCCTGATCGTGCGCGGGCCAGGCAGAGCGCAGCAGGGGCTGCGAATGCCCCGTGGCCTCCCAGAGTTCGTCTGCAACGTGCGGGGCAAACAACGACAGCATGACGAGCAAGTGCTCCAGGCAACTCTTGACCACCTCCGGCCGGATTTGACCCTGATCCGCAGCCGCTTGCAGGTCAGCGAACTCGTTTGACAGCTCCATGATCATGGCGATGTCGGTGTTGAAGTGCCAGCGCTCTTCCATGTCCTCAGTGACGTGACGTAGCGTCTGATGTACCTTGCGCAGCAGACGGCGTTCGTCAGGACGGAGTTGTGCAGTGTTCAACTTGCGTTCACTCAGAGCCGGACCTGATTGGACACCTGCCATCCGGCCGGCATACCTCGCGACCTGACGATAAACCCGGTGGAGGAAGCGCGAGGCGCCCTCGATGGCGGTGTCGCTCCAGTCCAAATCCTTTTCGGGCGGCCCAGCAAACAGCGTGTACAACCGCGCCGTATCGGCTCCGTACTTGGCGCATATCTCGTCTGGGCTGACCACGTTTCCCCTGTTCTTCGACATCTTAGCGCCGTCCTTAATCACCATGCCCTGCGTGAAGAGCCGAGCTACCGGTTCGGAGAAGTCCACCAGGCCGATACGCTGCATCACCTTGGTGAAGAAGCGCATGTAAATGAGGTGAAGGATAGCCTGCTCGATGCCGCCGATGTACTGGTCAACCGGAAACCAGTATTTCACCGCGTCTTGGTTGATGGGTGCGGTCGCTATCTTGTTATCAGTGTACCGATAGAAGTACCAGGACGAGTCAACGAAGGTGTCCATGGTGTCTGTCTCGCGGCGCGCCGGGCCGCCGCACCTGGGGCAGGTCGTATTGACGAATTCGGGTACCGAGGCCAGCGGCGATTCCCCCTCGCCGGTTAGCCTCACCTGCGGCGGCAATAGCACGGGCAGATCCTTTTCCGGCACCGGAACGATGCCGTCGGTGTCGCAGTACACCATGGGGATTGGCGTGCCCCAGTAGCGCTGACGGGAAACGCCCCAGTCTTTGATGCGAAACTGGATGGTCCTCTGCCCAAAGCCCTTGGCTTCAGCATCCGCGGTCATACGCGCCATAGCGTCTTCAGGTGTGAGGCCGTCATAGGGCGCGGAGTTGATCAGTTTCCCATTCTTTCCACTTTCGGTGTAGGCCGCCTTCAGTTCGGCCGGCGCCTCCCCGTTCTGGGGCACAATGACCGTTCGGATGGGAAGTCCGAACGCTTGGCAGAACTCAAAGTCACGCTGGTCGTGCGCCGGCACCGCCATGACGGCGCCTGTGCCGTACTCCATCAGCACGAAGTTGGCAAGCCAGATGGGTACACTCTCGCCATTGAAAGGATTGCGTGCCGTGAACCCTGTGTCGGCGCCCTGCTTTTCCAGGTTGACCTCGAGGCGCGCGCGCACGGCTGAAGCCTTGATGCGTTCCACTTCTACCTGCAGCCTCTCGGGCGACTGGGACCGGGCAACGAGCTTCGGGACGAGCGGATGCTCAGGCGCGATAAACACCGCTGTGCAGCCGTAGATCGTGTCAATGCGTGTGGTGAAAATTCGAAGAGACTCATCCCCTGCGTTTATGCCAAATTCGACGTAGGCGCCGGTAGACTTGCCGATCCAATTTTCCTGCATGGCCAGGACCCGCTCCGGCCAGCGGACTAGCGCCCTCATGTCCTCCAGCAGTCTGTCCGCGTAGGCCGTGATCCTCAGAAACCACTGCTCCAGCTCGCGCTCGACCACGGGAGTGTCTTCGTGACGCCAGCAACAGCCGTTCACCACCTGCTCGTTAGCCAGCACCGTCGAGCAGAGCGGACACCAGTTCACCCGGCTCTTCTTGCGGTAGGCCAGGCCGAGCTCGTACATCTTGAGGAAGAACCACTGGTTCCAGCGGTAGTACTCGGGCTGGCAGGTTGCAATCTCCCGCCGCCAGTCGTAGCTCACCCCCAGCCGCTTCAACTGCGCGTGCATCGTCTCAATGTTCGAGGATGTCCATTCCGAGGGATGCCTTTGGTGTTTGATAGCGGCATTTTCCGCTGGCAATCCGAAGGCGTCCCAGCCGATCGGGTGTAGGACGTTGTAACCCTTCATCCACATGTAGCGCGCCAGGGCGTCCCCGATGATGTAATTCCGCACGTGCCCCATGTGGAGCTCGCCCGAGGGATACGGCAGCATTTCCAGGACGTAGTATTTCTTCCGCCCGGGCTCCGCCTCGGCCTCGAACAGCCTCTGCTCAGCCCAGCGCGTCTGCCATTTAGATTCGATCTTCTGTGGGTCGTAGTTGGGATCCATATCCGAAAACAGGTCTGCGTCGGCACTCGTCGCTTGTCACTGCTTCGAAAATAGCCTCGCGACCTGGAATGTAGGGCCGGGGCTTGCCCCGGCCTGAGGCCGACCCAAGGGTCGGCCCTACATTTGTCACTCCTGTAAGCGTCCGCTCGCGTCCGCCAGGCTCCGCAACAGCCGAAGGTTCCGCTTATCGTCTCCCGGACGGTCTACCGGTGTTTCACAGATAAAAGGAATGGCCCGCAGCTTAGGGTGCCGAACGATTCTGCGGAAAGCCTCGAGGCCAATCGCTCCCTTACCAATGTGTTGGTGCCGATCAGCATGTGAGGCATAGGCGGTCTTCGAGTCGTTGGCGTGAATGATCCGCACTTTCGAGATGCCAACCGTGGAGTCCAATGTACGCACGGTACCCAGCAACCCTGCCTCTGTGTGGATGGGGTAACCCGCTTGGAAACAGTGCGCCGTATCGATGCAGGCCCCTACCGGCAGTTCCTTCGAAGCGCCGGCGATGATTTCGGCAACCTCCTCAAAGCTCCGGCCCAGCGCCGATCCTTGTCCCGCGGTGTTCTCAATGAGAATCATCAGGCCGTTAAGTTGCATACCTTTGGTCGCCCGCAGCATGGCTTCCACGAAAGTGCGCACCGCTTGGCTTGTGGTGGCGCCCTTGGCGCTCCCCGGGTGCGCAATCAGGTAATCGGCACCGAGCCCGAGGGCCCGATCGATTTCCTCCCGGAAGGCCTTGATGGACCTTTCTCGGATGACGCGATCGGCGGTAGCAAGGTTAATCAAGTAGTTATCGTGCACGGCAACGGGCGCGAGGCCCCACCGAGCACGCGCCTCCCGAAAGCGCTCGAAATCGTCCAACGTTGGACTCAGGGTCTTCCAGCCGCGCGGATTAGCCGAAAACATCTGGAATGTGTCACAGCCGATCTTCTTCGCGCGCACCGCCGCCTTCTCTACACCACCGGTGATCGATGTGTGGACGCCCAGTTTCATTTCAATCGCTCTGAGTATCTAAACTATTATCGTAACAAACAGGCGAGCAATACGCCAGCATCGTAAGGGTGCCTAACCGTTTTTGGGGAGAATTGCGAGGCGAAACCTTGGCGGCAAAGCCGCCAGTTCCCCCAGGAGTCTTGGCCGGGCTGCTTTCCTACTCGGCCAATTATAAGCGCGAGCCGAGGATGCGAACCTCCGGCTGCAGCGTTATCCCGAAGCTCTTCTCTACGTCCTCGACGATACGGCGCGCGAGATCGAGCAGTTCGTCGGATGTTCCACCCCCGTAATGGACCAGCACCAGGGAGTGCCTCTCGGATACGCCGACGTCGCCATATCGCTTGCCCTTCCATCCGGCCTTCTCGATCAGTTGTGCGGCAGGCACCTTCACGCAGCCGGGCCCCCAGGGAAACGACTTCAAGTCCGGATAACGTGCGAGCAACTCCTCGAAATGCTTAGCTCGAAGTACGGGGTTCTTGAAAAACGAGCCGGCGTTCCCCAGCCGCTCGGCATAGGGAAACTTGCCCTTGCGAATCTGGATCACGGCGCGGCGCACTTGCCAGAGCGTAGGTTCCGGCTTGCCTCGGAAGCGCTGCTGGAGATCGGGGTAGGTGAGCTGAGGCTGGGCCACACGTGACAGCCTGAGGGTGGCAGACAGCACGACGAGTTCGGGCTCTTGCTGGAACACACTGTTCCGGTAGTCGAACCGGCACTCCGCGTTGCTCATCGTCCTCGCCAGCCCGGTCCTCACATCGAACGCTTGCGCGCTCTCGAGAACATCTTTGAGTTCGGCTCCGTAAGCCCCTATGTTCTGATACAGCGCGCCACCTACCGAACCTGGAATCAGCGAGAGATTCTCGAGGCCGCTGAGCTTGCGCTTCACCGCCTCTTTCACCAGATTGTCCCAGGTTTCCCCGGCCGCGGCTCTCAATGTAACTTCGCCTCCACGCTCCACAAACTCCATTCCGCGCAAATCCACCTTAACCACCAATCCGTCAAAACCGGCGTCCGCAAAGAGCACGTTGCTTCCGCCCCCAAGCACGAAGGTTGCGAGGCTCTTCCGCCGGCCGAGCTCGAAGGCCTCTTCCAACTCCGCAACACTTCTCACGCGCGCGAGGACGCGCGCCGGCCCGCCTAGCCTGAAGGTGGTGAGTGGAGCCAGCGGAACGCAAGTCTTAGTGCCTAGCACAGGTCCTTTAGTCAGATTTCGCTTTGAGGTTACTAAGCCGAGCGTCTTAAATTCATGCGCAGTTATTTGTGTCGCCATGTTTTGCCCGGTGGCACCCCAACCAGCCGGCTCACCAATCGAGCCGCCGCACTCCTTCGACGAAGTCGAAATGCCGGTCGCGACTCAACAGGGGTAGGCCGTGTTGGCGGCAGAGCGCCGCAATCCACGCGTCGTTAGAAGGGATCGGAGTGCCGGCCTCTTTCAGTTGGCTGCGAAGGTCGGCATACCACGTCGCGGTCTCCTCATCGACCTGGAGCACCTCGGAGAGCGAAAGTATCTGTTTCAGCCACCGCTCGTACTCGCGCCGGTTGCGCGACGCGGCGATTCCAAAGCGATATTCACCCAGGACGATGACCGGAATAGCAACTTGAGCCGCGCGCGCAAACGCGCGGGAGGCACCCCCCTCGCCTTCAGCAATAGCAGAAAGCGCGTTTGTGTCGAGGATCAAGCCCGTTCCTCTGGCTCAATTCTTTCGAACTCCTGCTCAATCAACGTGTTGATCCGGGCCGTCTCTTTGCGCAGGTGACGCAGGCTGCCAGCCAGTCGCATGCGCGCCGCCGCTCGGGCGGAAGACTTCATTCGTAGTTTCTCGGCTACCGCCTCGCTGACGAACTGGCGCAGCGGGACTCCGCGCTCAGCCGCCTTCGCCTTGGCGCGACGAAAGATGGGATCAGGGATTTCCAGCGTTGTTTTCATAGTCCGATCATGCCATATTTATGGGCGGCAATCAACCGATTAGAGGCTGAGAAGAATGTTAGAGAGGGTGCGAGAAGGCAATTCAGGTGGGGAGTCTCGTGTTGCTTGCCGTGGCGCCAGCTCCCCCGGCGACGAGCAAACTGGGTAGGGGAAGCTCTAGGCCTACAGTTGTCACTTTGTGCGGAAAAGGGGTAGGGCCAAGCCCTACCCCCACCGTCTCAGAAGTAGAGCTTGATGCCGAACTGCCAAACACGCTGCTGCGACCCGTAGGAGGTGGCGGTGATGCTGCCGGCGCCTCCGGTACCGGTGCCGCAATCGACGCAAGTGTTTGGTTGAGCGA
>DATJKY010000391.1:0-4247 GCA_035490955.1 Terriglobia bacterium
CCGGCCAATGTTTCCTCATTTTTCCTCTGTTTGGATTCTCCGCAATTCTGAAGCAATGGTTAGGAGCCGCTTGTCAAGGCGCTGCAATCTACGGTGGGTTTTCTCATTGCCCAGCTGACGGCGGTACATTTCCAGAAGGTGGCGCGTTGCCTCCAGTGCCTGACAGACGCTGGGGAGACCAGCGCTCGGGAGTTCTTTGGGGACTGCGAGGGTGGGCAGGCGATGCGGATGGGCTGCGTTCTGGCGGGCCTGATGGAATTCGCGCTGTAAATCCTGCTGCGTGACTTGCACGTAGCGCAAGCTCATTTTGATGTCCTTGTGTCCGAGCAGCTTCATGAGAGCGGGGAGGCTCACTCCGAGCCGGAGCATCTCGGTCGCGAAACTGTGTCTCAGCCGGTGCGGTGTCACATGGGTGACGCAACCGGCTCGTTTGGCAGCCTGATCTAACGCTGATCGGAGAGACTGCACAAGAGCATAACGCAGACCACCACGCCGTGGCAGCAGGAAGCCTTTCGAGTTGGCGAATCGTGCGGCAGGAACCGAACTGCGCAAGGTAAGGATCCGCTCCACGATCCGCCGCACCTCGATATCGACCGGCACCAAGCGTTCCGTGTGCAGTTTGCCGAGAGGGACATGAAGGGCCCACTGTTCGGCTCCTACTTGCCGTAGGCAACCCAGGGGTAGATGGATGCATTCGCCGAGGCGGATTCCCGTAGCACGGATGAGCAGGAGTGCATGGGCGTAGAGATCATCGGTATGGAGCAATTCCTGCTGCAAGAGTTGATCCTCCTGCGGGGAAAGTGGTCTAGGAAGATAGCGAGGTTCTGGAGGGAAGTCTTCTTGACGAATGAGATCGGGTTGAACGGGGTGGCCGTTGGAAGCGAGATCGTCCAGCAACCGGCGGAGCTGAAAAAGGTGACTAATGCGAGTTTTGTTGCACTGGGGTGGTTGCCGTTCAGTCAACCAGCGGAACCAGCCGAGCAGATGGGGATCGCGGCGCAGCTGGGAGATCTGGCGAAGCTGTGGGAAGGCGGAGCGGAGATAAGACAGAAATCGGCGCGCCATGTATCGATAGTTGTCTACCGTGCCGGGCCGAAGGGTAAGGGCGAGCGTCCGAATTTGTGTTTCGAAGATCAGCTCCAGGTTGGTGCGGCGCTGGGTCATGAGAGGTGGGAGGAATCAAACGCCTTGCGCTTCTCGATGGCGCGGGTGTATTCGCGCCAGACGTCCTGCGGGGCGAGTTCGACGTACAGCATGGTCGTTGCGATTTGTGAATGGCCCATCAGCCGTTGCAGGGCGGGCAGGGACATTCCGGCTCGCACCATATCCGCTCCAAATGTGTGCCGACACCGGTGGGGATTAGCGTGGTGGACTTGGCTGCGCACCCGATGGTGCCGGAACAGCGCTCGAAGCCCGACCGCACTCATCGGCTGGCCGCGCTGCCGGCCTTTCAAGCAAACGAAAAAGGCGCCCGCGTTGGTGAGTGGACGTTCCAGGAGCAGGTAGCGCCCGAGAACCTCCAGGATTTCCGGGGGCAGCGGGACAAGACGCTGCTTGTTCCCTTTGCCATAGACGCGCATCTGGCCGTCGGCGAGTTGTAGGTCTTCGAGTTGCAGAGCCAGGACCTCACAGGAGCGCAGGCCGTCGAGGAGCATCAAGCCGACGAGGGCGAGATCGCGGTAGGTGCGGAAGCTTTGCCAGAACTTGGCGACTTCTTCGGCCGAGAGCGGCACAATGACTCGCCGATCTTGTTTGAGGCGGAGGCCTACAGCGATGACGCGGCGGGCCCGGCCGTAGCCGAGCGGAGATCGCTTGGTATAGCGGCGCTGGAAATGCTCTTTGCCGGCGGGAATCTCTTGACCGGTATGAAAGCGATAGCAGCAGTGCACCGTGCCCAGACGATGATTCACGGTCTGTGGGGTTGGCTTCCGATCCTGCTCCAGCTGGTGGCGGACATAGTCGACGATCGTAGACTCGGTGATGGCGGCAAGCGGCCGATGCTGCGGTTCGAACCAGCGGGCGAAGTCGAGCAGGTCGTAGGCGTAGATGCGCAGCGAACGAGGAGAGAGTTGGCGGAGGCGCTGAGCATCGAGGAAAGCATTGGCCCAGTCGAGTTCTCCTCCCTCGTTATGGAGCACACGATAGGGGGAGGTGCTAGCGGACACGGCAGGTTGATAGACCACGCAGAGTTTCATTTACGCCCCCAGCCCAGCGTTCCAGCAACTGTTTGACGCTCTCCAGATCGGCAGCCGCCTCCCGCAGGGCGGTTCTGCGCAGGGGCGGGAGAGAGGAACCCGAAGGCGAAGCCTGGTCGGGCAACGGGGAAGAAGCATCGCGCGTTTTCCTGGGAGAGCAAGCGGGCAGGTCCAGCACTTGATAAATTCCGTCTGCATAGGCAATCAGATCTCTGACCACTAGTTCGTTGCGGGCCGCTTCCAGTTCGTGAGGGAAACGGATGTCCAACAACTCGGCCAGACGTGCGTCGGAGTAAAAGCTCACTCCGTCTTGATTGGAGACCGCCACCAATACGAAGTACAAAAGTTTCTCCAAGCGAGTTAAACCTTGATCGAATCCCTCGCGCAGGAAGCGGTGATCGATCCAGCTGAACGAACCACGGATGCAACGTCGGCGATCGGGGCGGGGTGGTCGGGGTCGAGACTTCGGCATTTTCATTCCTCGGCGGGTTCAAAGTAGGGGGTAGAGGTTGGGAAAGGCGATCGAATCTTGTGCAACCTACCTGGGGCACGCCGTGATACTTTCTCGCAAGCGTATGAAGTCTCGAGGGTTAGGACGATATCGCGGCTTGTGTGACTTACATGGGCAATGCGGATGGAAGTCTCTTCAGACTCGATCGTTACGTGCAGATCACGGCTTGAGTAACGTACAGGCTGCTGTCTCAGTTGCTGGCGCCATTTTCGGACCAAAGCCGCGTTGCGCCGCACGTAGTCGGGATGCTGCTGGCGGTAGTGGCGCATGTATTCGGCGCGCGTTCCGTACTTTGCCTTTTGTTGTGGATACACACTGCGGAAATAATCCGGGTTCTCGGTCCGCCATTGCTGATCGGACTCCCGCTTCCGCTGGCGGCGACACTCCGGCCGACCACAGGTCACCTGTCGTTGTTTGAGCCGTGGATGGGGATGAAACCAACGACGACAGAAAGGGCATCTGCGCCTCGGGAGCATGCATTTCTCCTCCAGCGCACATGTTGAAGAGAAGCAAACCAAGGAGAAGAGGAAGAAAAGAGAAAAAGTAAAAGGGTAAGGCTATTGAAAATTGATCAGCAGAGGAAGAAAAAATCAGAAGCCTGAAGAACACTCTTTCTCTCGAAGATTAGCCGGTTAAGGGCCAAAATTAGGTGCCTTTTCCTTCATTTGACCCGTCGTCCGGCTTGCACGGCTGGGAGGCCTACGTTCTGTCCTTGCCGAGTCGCTGCTGATTCAAACATCAACTATGCATCCTCAATCGCGGCCGCACTCGTGCTCCCAACCTGCGGGCCGGAGAGCGTTTCATCGCCGGTTTGTGCACCCTTTTCATGAACCCGGCACGCGTGTGTACCAACTTGTGGACCAACTGAGGCAGGATTTTTGAAGCGGGTGCGTCTGCAAGTGCGACATCTGCAAGGCTTAAGGATTTCCCGACTTCTCAACTACGAACCAGAGGGCCGGGAGTTCGAATCTCTAAGGGCGCGCCACTTCTCCTAGAATCAGACAGTTGCAGTGAAATTGCCGCACTCCCTCGGGACAGGAGCTGCGGTTCTTCAGATAGGTGTTGCGAAAACGACGGAAGGCATGAGCGTCGGACTTGGGTTGGCCGAACTTGACCAAGACCGGACGCAGCGTGCGCCGCAAAATATCCGCTCACGCCAGAGCCGCGTGGGCCAGACCCATAGGAACCTGCCGGAGGCAGTCAGAGACACCTTGTGTGCACGGGCTGAGCGCTGAAACCTGGGTGAAACCTTTTCGTCATGGCTCTATCACATAGCCGGAGCGAATATGAAGATTGCAATTGCGATGCTTTTCTCGATCGGAATGCTCGCTCTTGCCAGCCGGCAAGAAAAGCCTCCAGCCGCCGATGGTGTTGCTCCGACGATCGGATTGGATATCGGCCAACCTGCACCTGCATTTGCTCTGACCGATCAGTTCGGTCACGAACAGTCCAATCAAACGCTAAAAGGTCCCAAAGGGACGGTCATCCTTTTCTTCCGTTCGGCGGACTGGTGACCGTTTTGCAAAGCGCAACTCGTGCAG
>DATJKY010000392.1:0-3362 GCA_035490955.1 Terriglobia bacterium
CCTTGCCTGGGAACGCTGGCCGCCTTCTCCTACGCTAGTCTCCGGAGGCCAAACAGCGCCATGGGCGAGGACCTGAAAAAAATCAAAGAGCGCCTGCCGCTGCTCGATTACTTGCGGCAGCAGAATTGGACCGCCCGGCCGGCAGGTCATGGCCTCGAGTTCGTTGGACTCTGTCCGTTGCACCCCGAGACTCGACCTTCCTTCTATGTCAACGCCCGCAAGAATCTCTTTTGCTGCCATGGCTGCGGTCAGGGCGGCGATCTCATTCGCTTTGTCCAGTTATCCCAGCACCTGTCCTTCCGCCAAAGCCTCACCTACCTTGAACAGCAGAGCACGCCGGCAGACCCTGCTACCGCTTTGGGGCAGGCTGCCACTTTCTATCAACGGCAACTCGATCGCTACCCGGAGGCACGGCGCTATCTGGAACAACGCGGATTGCATGACCCCGCCTTGATCGAAGAGTTGCAGATCGGTTATGCCCCCGGCGGAAGCTTGCGGCGTCACCTCCTCGCCCAAGGCTATTCCTTCGATCTCTTGCAGCGCACCGGCCTCGTCAACCCCCAGGGCCACGACGCCCTCTATCAGCGGGTCATCTTCCCCTGCTGCCAGGACGGACGCATTGTCAACTTGTACGGCCGCAGCACTGGCGGCGCCTTCGCCCATCGATTCCTCCCGGGCTCCAAGGGCGGCTTGTTCGCCTGGGAATCGGTTCGCCACTTTCCTACCGTGATTTTGGTGGAAGGTCTGTTCGATCTCGCGTCGTTGTGGCAGGCAGGTTTTCGCCACGTCACCTGTTCCTTGGGCACCCATCTCACCCTCAACCAGTTTCGTCAACTGTGCGACCGCCCGCGCACCGTTTATCTCGCCCTCGATGTCGATGTCAACGGCAGCGGCCAACAGGCTGCGCAGGAGTTAGCCCATCGCCTCCGGACGGAAGGCATCACCCCTCGCCGCGTCCTCCTGCCCCCGGGCCACGATCCCCACTCCTTCTTCGTGCAGGGCGGTGACGCGCGCCAGTTCCAATCTCTGCTGGAGGGCGCTCCCTTATGAAGTTCCACCTTATCTCCCGGCAGCCCCCCAACCCCGCCCAATGTCCGATTCGGCTGGTCGAGCAGGCCACCAGCCGGGAGGTCGGCTGGGTCAATCGCTACCTCGACCACGAGTATGTCCGCCGCTTGGCGGAGACCTCGCTGCGCATCGGCGCTTACAACCTGCTGCACTTTGTTCGTTGGTGGGAGAGCCTTCATCATACCGGTGACGTGCGCGAAGCTGATCTGACCTCGTCGACGCTCTTGGATTATGTGAAGTTCCAGTCCAGTCAGCAACCTCCCCCTTCCGGTGCCACCATCAATAACCGCGTCGCCGTCGCCGATCGCGCCCTTCGCAACCAGTTCCCTGACGCTCCCTGCCAAGTGGCCCGCGGCTTTCATCAACCCTTCCTGCAGCGCCGGCCGCTGGGCCTGGGCCGGCCGCGGGTAGCCCTGAGCCGCTTGCGCGTCCGGGTGCCCAAACGCCAGATCGTCCCCCTCTCCGTGGAGGAAGTGGCACGTTTTTGGTCCAGTTTCCGCACGGCGCGGGACTTGGCCCTCGTGGGCTTGATGCTTCTGCAAGGGCTTCGCTCCGCCGAGGTTTTGGGTTTGAATGAGGACGACGTGTTGCTGGCCGAAGCCCAGTTGCGCGTGCGGGGCAAGGGCAACAAACTGCGCTTCCTGCCCCTGGCCCCCGAAACCGTGCAACTCCTCGATCACTATCGGCGGCTGGAGCGGCCCCATCCCGGCCCCGCCGCGCTCTTCGTCTCCCTCAAAGGACCCGCGCGCGGCACTCGCATGACTCGGGCCGGATTACGTTCCTTGTTCCGCTACCATCGCCAGCGCACCGGCATCAAGCTCGCTAATCCGCATCGCTTCCGCCACACCTTCGCCTCGGACATGGTCCGCGGTGGGATCAGCCTGCCTGCCCTCATGCACTTGATGGGTCACGCCGACATCCAGACTACCCTGCGTTACGTACAGGTCACTCCGCAAGACGTCTACCTGCAGTATGCGCGCGCGGTGGCCCAGCGCCTTCATCCCGTTCCCAGGATGTCATCATGAGCCGCCCGCGATGCCTACCCCTCCCGCATCCCCTAGCTCCGCTCTTCGATCGCGCCGTCGATTCCCTCACTGCGGCGCTCAGCCTCAGCACTACGGGTCACTACCGCAGCACCGTCCGCAACTTCCTGCGCTATCTCGGCACCCATCACGCCCAGGTGAACTCCCTGGACCCACTGCGCCGTGAGCCCCATCTCCTCGGCTGGATGTCCCACCTGCGCTCCCTGTCGCCGCCGCTCGCGACGGCCCACTATATCAACCTGCTCATCGCCCTGCGGGCCGTCTTCACCGAACTGGCTTGGACCCAACAGCTTCCTCTCCTCGCCCACCTGATCCGTCGCGAGGACATTCCTCACCCCCCGCAAAGGCTCCCACGCCCGCTCCCCGCCGAGCAGGATCAGCTCCTGCAGCAGGAGTTCATCCACCGCAACGATCTGGGGGGTAATGCCTTCCTGCTGATCCGCCACACCGGCATGCGTATTGGGGAATGTGCTGATTTATCCTTCGATTGCCTCCGCTCCACCGGCCCCGATCAGTGGGCGATTCACGTGCCGCTCGGCAAACTCAAAACCGAACGCATGGTCCCGGTGGATTCGTTCGTGGTCACCCTCATCCAACGCCTACGCTTCTTTCGCTCCCTCGATCCGCTGCCTCTCGATGGCCGGCTCCTCGCCCGTCCGAGCTCCAGGCAAGCTCTCCTTCGTCAACTCCGCGATTACCTGCACCAGGTCTGTTATTTCTTGGGCCTCTCCACCCGCATCGTCCCGCACCAGTTGAGGCATACCTTTGCCACGGAGATGCTTCGCGCCGGGGTCAGTTTCCCCGTTCTGATGAAATTACTCGGCCATACTTCTCCCGAGATGACCATGCTCTACGTCGAGGTAGCGTTGAACGATCTCCAGCGGGAATTCCAACAGGCTCGCTCCAAACCTCGGCATCTGGTTCCTCAGCCAAAAACTTCTTTTGTCTTCACCCGAACTGGCCTCGACGGGGTCGTTGATTCCTTGCAGGCCGCTCAACATGCGCTGGAGATGTTCCGGCGGGCATTGCCGATTGGTGCTGCACGCCGTTGTCTCGACCGGCTCTCCAATCGCCTTACCAAGATCGCCGCCGAGGCGCGCAAACTCGGCACACCCTGAGAACGGGCAGAGATTGGCCGGTTATGTCGCCTACTATTTACCCAAGAATCCGGGGGTGCGATCATCGCTGCTGGCCGCCAACATTCCACATTGACGCTTAATGACGAATACCCTACCTTCGCCCGTTCACTGA
>DATJKY010000393.1:0-4220 GCA_035490955.1 Terriglobia bacterium
AGGGTCCGGATCGAAGCTGCGTATCTCTTTGGATCGCAACTCACAGACAATGCGGACGAAGACAGCGACATCGACCTCGCCATCTTTTCCCCGGACGTAGACCCCCTGAATTTCGTCGAGCGTGTCCATTTGACCTCGGAGATCTCGCTGAATTGTGACTTGCGCCTCCAACTGCATCTTTATCCTTCGAGAGCGCTCGCCGAGGCCCGGCCCAGCAATTTCTCCGGTCTCATTGTTACGCACGGCAAACGGCTGATTTAGCAGGCTGAAGAAAAACGCCCGACGATGTCATCCCGATCCCGCATGCGGGAGAGGGATCTGCTTTTGTTTGTTTTCAACAAGAAACAGCCCGCCGCGGCGGGCTTCGCTACGCTCCGTCTAACATCACGTGCAAAGTCCTTTAGAATCAATGAAGCGCTCCGCCGTGATGTTCATTGCTATTGGTGGGCCGCAGGCCCATGTGACACTCAGCATGACAGGAACCCTTTTCCAGCAACTTGCTAATCTAATCCGAATCTCCAGTGGCTTTTTGGTGGCCGATGCAATATAGCCACCATTTGGTCGTGGGCCTGTAGTAGGCGCTATTTAACGGGCGTTCAAAAATCCTCTTCAAAGAACTCTTGCGGCCTGCGCTCGGCAGTGGAGCGGTCCAGCTCAAGCTTTCTCAGCTCCGCGCGGCGGATCTTGCCCGAGATCGTTTTGGGCAGGTCGGAAAACTCCAGACGCCGAAGGCGCTTATATGGAGCCAGGCGCTGCCGGATGAAGCTGAACAACTCGCGTGCCAGGTCGGCGCCGGGTTCATAGCCTGCCCGCAGCACGAGAAAAGCCTTGGGCACGGCCAATCGCACCGGGTCCGGGATCGGAACCACGGCAGCTTCGGCAACGGCCGGGTGCTCGATCAGCGCGCTCTCCAGCTCGAAGGGGCTGAGGCGATAGTCGGAGGACTTGAACACATCATCCTTGCGTCCGATAAACCTGATGTATCCATCGGCGTCACGGCTGGCCACATCGCCCGTATGGTAGTAGCCATCGCCCCGGGGATCTCTCGGCGATACGCTTTCGTCCACATAACCCACCATCAATCCGAGCGGGCGCGCCGACAGATCCAGGCAAATCTCGCCCTCCTGCGTCGGCTTGCTTCTCTCATCCAGCAACTCCACTCTGTACCCCGGCAAAGGCCTGCCCATACTGCCTGGTTTCAGCTTCTGTCCCGGTACATTGCCGACAATTGCGGTGGTCTCGGTCTGGCCGTAGCCGTCGCGGATAGTCACGCCCCAGGCTGCCCGCACACGCTCGATCACTTCCGGATTGAGCGGCTCACCGGCACTGACTACTTCGCGCAATCGGACCGGATAATCGGCGAGCTTCTCCTGCATGAACAACCGCCAGGCGGTCGGCGGAGCGCACAACGTTGTGATGCCGTATCGCGCCAGCGCCGCGAGTGCGTCGCCGGCAATAAATCGTGGCTGGTTGTAGGCAAATACAGCCGCGCCTGCATTCCAGGGGGCAAACACGCAGCTCCAGGCGTGTTTGGCCCATCCCGGTGAGCTGATGTTCCAGTGAAGGTCGCCCGGCCGCAAGCCGATCCAATACATGGTGGAGAGATGCCCGATCGGGTAGCTTTGGTGCGAATGCCGCACCAGCTTGGGTTTGGCGGTCGTGCCCGAAGTGAAATAAAGCAGCAGAGGATCGCGAGCGGAGGTTGGGCCATCCGGTGTGAACGACGCGGCGTGCTCGCTCGCATCTTCGAGGGAATGCCAGCCGGCCACCCTTCTGCCGGCGCTGATGCGTGTGTACGAGCCAGTCAGCTCGTTGAACTTCGCTGCGTGGATGGCCGCAGCAATTACATGGCGCACGTGTCCGCGCTCCAGGCGGTCGCGCAGATCCACAGTGGTTAGAAGAGGGCTAGCCGGAATCACCACCGCACCAAGTTTCATCGCTGCCAGCAGCACCTCCCAGAGCGGTGCCTGGTTCCCGAGCATCATCAGCACATAATCTCCACGGCGAACCCCGAGCGCTCGAAGGAAGTTGCCCACCCGGTTTGACCGGTTTGAGAGTTCAGCAAAGGTACGCTTGATGTCGTTACCGTTTTCGTCTACGATCCAGAGTGCCACGTCCGAGTTGCCCGCAGCCATCTCGTCAAAGTAGTCCAGAGCCCAGTTGAACCGATCCAGTGCAGGCCAGGAAAAGTTCCGGCACACTAGTTCATAATCGCTACGGTGTGCGAGCAGGTAGTCGCGGGCTCGAAGAAACTCGGCAGCGCCAGTCAATTGGCTCATCCAATGGTGTCCCAACTCAGAAGTTCGTTGAAGAATTCAGCTCCGAAGGAGCGGCGTAACTCAGCCCACGGCGCCAGCCGCGGGTTGACGGCGCCCTCCCTCTCCCCTTCGAAGGCGGGGTGAGGGCTTTTGAACCCAGGGCTTTCGCTCTGGGCTAAGATATTGCGCCCCTAGCGGGGCTAAGATTCGATCCAGCTCCCCCAGCGGGACATTGTCAACGAACCTACGAGTCAGGACACTAGCCTAGTCTAGCGCGCTGATAAAACATGCTGCTCAGGACCTCGGAAGGGCGGGGCTTCAGAGTCTGTGTGAAAACTGGCGGCTATACCGTATCAGGGCACGACTTCAGTGCTGCCGGTGGCGGACTTCCCTCGAGCCGGCTTTAGCCGCTGTCGGCCCAACAATCAGGGCCTAAAGGCCTTGGGTCATAGCCCGCCGCGTTCGGCACGAAGGCGTGCCCTGATACACAACCTGCACTTTCACACAGTCGCTTCAGCCCGCCCTTCCGGGGCGCGCCACAACACTTTTCATCGGCCCGCTAGGAGACAGCATATCATCAGGCAATAGTAATCTATACCGGGGGACAACCAAGGGAAGACTGCATGCCGGGGCGGCGGGCGATGGCGTTAGCTCATAACCGGGTGGCGAAGCGAAGGCCAAGACCGTCGGGCGATACCACGGTAAACTCTCTCAGGCCGTAATCGCGTTCCCCTAGTGTTCTGACGACACGCAGCCCCATCTCCTGTACCATGTGCCAGTAGCGCTCGACATCAGGGACCATGATGCGCATATTAGCGATGACTGTGCCGGGCGGCTCAGGCTGACCGGCAACACCTTCCAGCAACAAGCGAGACTTGTCCCAGAGCAACTCCGCGAAGTCGGGCTCTGTACGGAGCAGTTGAAAGCCGAACGTTCGATAGAAGCGGGCGGACGCCTCAACATCTCGTACATGGATCTCGACCACTAATTGGTCATCAGGCTCAGTGTAGGCTCCCAGCGTAGGAGCCCCGATTCGGCTGAGATAACGTTCGGCGGAGCGTTGAACCACCCTTTTGGCATCGCTCATGACGTGACGGCCGAAGGCGCCGTAGATGCGGTCGAATTCGAGCGGCTCGAGACTCCGCACAATGCGACGGATGGCCGGAGCCCCCAGCGGTACCATGTTCGGGTAGCTGTAAAGGAAGCTCACCCAATGACGATCCATGGCCACCTGGGGCTGGTCACCCGCCAGTAACGCGCCTCGCCCACCCGCGCCGGAGGGCCAATGTAATACCTGAAACCCCTCAAAGTGTCCCCCGCACCGGACCAGCCCAAGTTGTCCGAAGAGGCGCTTGGTTTCGCCGGCCCAGAACTTGATATTGGCGCCTCCGCGCTGCACCCACCACCTATCGGCTTCGTGGAGATAAATCGGGACTCCACCGAAGCTATCACTCCACTCGACCACGGTCGTGTAGTAGTGCGGGTGGGAAACGGCAATTGCGGACAGGTCCCCGAGATTCCGGATCTCAGTTAGGGTCGAGTCATCAATTAGCGCGACGCAATCCCACAGCAGGTTGCCCTCTGCTGACCGAACCAGGAAGGCTCGCTGGTCGATTGCAAAGCTGGGTTCGGTATGGATGGAATGGAGGCCGGGCTCTTCCAGCGTGAAAGCGTTCCGATGGCCTGTGCGAAGGTCATTGAGGGTTGTCCATCGCTGGCCGCCCAAGCCAATGTATTGACGCTCATCTTCGCAGATGGGGCAGTGGGTGGCCGGCCAGGAGAAGTCAAACTGTGTACCGCAGGTAACACAGATCGGAGCCTCCGCGTTCGTTCTGGAGGAAGCCATGCTTTCACCCAACTCCAAGGCCCAAGCTGCAAGACGGGCTCATGCGGCCGACCTTAAAGTTCAGCTTAACAGATCCCGAAGGCAGGACAGACGATAAGGTCTTGCTTGCCTGATGC
>DATJKY010000394.1:0-6465 GCA_035490955.1 Terriglobia bacterium
GTATCCTCTGGGATCGTATGCGGCGGTTGATCAACCGCTGGCTCCCTCCCGTTCGCATCTATCATGACTATCCCTTGCGCCGCATGGGCGTCGTCACCTAAGGCAAGAGCCGGATGCGGGAAACCCGCTCGTCCGGATCCGCGGAGGGGGTTGTGGGTAACCATGATCCCTACTCCGACTTCGAGTCTGGCTGGATAAACCTTCGGGAGAAGCTATTTTCTCACCCGATGCCGGGCGCTTGCAAAGGGGAAAGGCCATCGGGGTACAACCTCAGCGGGGTTCGTGTTAAGGAATTTGCGTTTCCTTGGATGTAAAATATGCCGACAAGGAGGTCCGATCCCATGCCAAAGGCACAACAGCTGACCGTTTCTTGTGAGAATCGGCCAGGGACCCTGGCACAGATCGCCAAAGTGCTCGGTGATGCCAAGGTGACTATCCTGGCTTTCGTTACCACCACCTCGGGAGCGGAGGGCTCCGCCCACCTTGTCGTCGACAACGCGAACAAGGCAAAAGAGGGCCTGGACGGCGCAGCGCTTTCGTACTCCGAGGCGGACGTGCTGCATATTGAACTGCCCAATCTGCCTGGAGCCTTGGGAGTTTTGCCGGAAAACTGGCCTCGAAGGAGATCAACATCACCTCCGGCTACGCGACCGTGGCGAAAGGCGCGAAGAAGGCAACCGTGGTGCTCACGGTCTCTGATTTGGACAAGGCGGCTCGGGTCCGGTAGGTACTCGGAAGATTGGCGGCTGCTACCGTCAGGCGGAAGTGTCAATATGAACGCGAAAGACCTGGACCGATACCGGCAGTTGTTACTGGCCAAGCGCCGTGAGATCGAGGCAGGGGCGATTGGAACTATTGGTGCGCCGGGCGGAGCGGCGGAACGCCCGGCAGATGTCGCCGACCAGGCAACCGACGCAGCCCAGGCGGATCTCGAAGTCCGCTTGCACCAAACAGCCAGTCATCTCTTGCGAGCAATCGATGAGGCATTGGCTCGGATCGACCGGCAGGCGTTCGGAGTGTGCGAGACCTGCAAGCTCCCCATCTCGGCTGCCCGGTTGGAGGCCGTGCCATGGACGCGCTTCTGCCGTGATTGCAAGGAGCAACAGCGGAGTTGAACGTTTATCAGGTCTTGGCAGGCGCACTGGCCTTCATGAATTACACACGGCACCCCAAGCCGCGACTTTAAGAGTTGCGCCACCCAGAGGCTTGCAAGGTACTAAGACCAGATGGCTTGACGAAGGCGGCTATCTGCCGGCAATAATTCCTGCCCTTGCCCCGCGTGGGGTCGCGACAATCCCGAAGACGCCCAGCGCAATCGCGACAATAGCAAGAAGTATTGTGGCTGGTCTTCCGATGTAGCCGGGGGCTTGGACAGTCGTCCCGCAAGCGATGCAAATCACGCCTCGCGGCGTGATCAGCAGAGCTCCGATAAGAATCTCCCAGGCGCATGCGAGGTAAATAATCACACGCCTCATAGGGACCTCCCTCATTGCGGCTGACGGCTTTGCGTTTCAGCACGTCACGTGCAGAATGGCGTTGGTTCGATTAGCGTTTTTCTCCAGCTCCTCGATGGCTTCAGACGTGGGAAGAATGAGCAACTTGATTTTGCGGCGCTCGGCTTCGAGCTTTATGTCTTTCATCACTGGCAGGCTACCATGTGCGCCGGTACCGATCACCAGCCGCCGGCATTTCCATGGGATCGCCTCTTCGATGGAGAGCGGCGTGTGTCCGAACTCCTCCCGAAACTTCTTGGATGGCTTCTTCTTGCGTTTGCGAATCTCCCCGCGATCAATCACCACGTCGTGCTCGTAGGAGATGCCATCGATTCGAATGGAACCAAAGGAAAAATCTTTGAAGCGCAATTCTCACCTCCAGGCGATGTTGCCCCCTTGCCTGCCGACCGCCGGTTCTTGAGCGACCTTACAGGGCCAATCCTTCTTCCATCCAGCGCTTGAACAGGGCAAGGCGCTCTTCGGGCCAGGGCTCATCACACGGCATGCTACCGTCTTCGATTCGCGCGCAGATCTTTTGGGCTTGCGCTTTTGCCTCTTCGTACGACTCCATGCAGGAATATGGGCTTGACCTCTCGTTAAATCTCCCGAAGCGCCCCACTGAGGCACTGCATCGCGGATCTCTATCACTTGGGAAGTTCGTATTCGCCCTCAACCTCGTAGGTGACTGTACCGCCTGACTCACCCTTCCCCTTGTAAGTGCCTTTTCCCTTAATGTCCTTCAACTTGCCGGTGCCGCCCGTAAAGCTCCATGTACCGTCCGCGCTCTCTATCGTTCCGTCCTTCAGGGTCGCCGAGCCTTGGGTGCGAACGTAGGACTTATCCCCATTGGCCCAGGTGTTGACGACGTAGCCGTGCTCCTGCGATTTGTTGCCTGTGATATCGCCGAAGCCTGTGCCGATGTCGTCCTTGCTTTTGGTTCCCGCGATCTCCAGGGGCTTCGTCCAGGTGCATTTGCCTTTGGCGACCATGAGGGAATGATTAGGACGGTCTCCAACTTCGAGCGCGTGTTGCTCGTCCGGTTTGCTGCATTCAACCGTACCGGAAATCTTTGTCTGTGCCAGAACCGTTGTGGCCGCCGACAACACGACCACCAACGCGGGGATGAATTTGCTTTGCATAGACCCTCCTCTGAGAAATTATTGTCCGCCGTTGTCTGAGTGTACGTTGACGCTCAGACTCGATTTTGTACAAGGCTAACGTTCCCTTGCCATGAAAAAGAAATCAGCGAGTTGCGACGATATGCAAGATTCTCCAGATCATCAAGGCAAGGCTAAAACCCAACAAACCCATCGAGCCACGCCACCAGACCGTCGGATCGTGACCCAAGAGCTGAAACTTGAGAAAGCGCCTCAGACCACTAACGATGTACAACACCAGAGCCAGGACCAGCAACACCAGAATAAGCTGATTCATGGGTTTTCATCTCCTGTTTGCATCGAGCCTAGGAGACAGGCCAACGTACGCCGCCTGGCGGTATGTTGGGCTGGAAAGGGTTAGAGCTCTCTGCTACCTGCGGCGAAAGGCAACTCTAGCCGCTCCTCCCGGACAGCCTCGAATGCATCGCCCGATGAAAGATCCAACACCTTTACCTGCTGGCCTTCGCCAAGTTCCTGGAGGAGGATCTCCTGACCGTTCGCGAAGCGAATGGCGTCCCGATAGGTGTACGCTGTGGGGCACGCTGGGTAAAGGTGACTTCCTCGACCGCATCCACTCCGAGATCGTGCCGCAGACGTGCCGGAATATCTTGCAACATCAAGCGGGCACCTGGTGGGACGCAAACCGCCGCTACCGAGTTTGTTTTGGGCGGACTGAAGAAGTTCTTCAGAGCTGACCAAAACCCCGGGGGCCGGGCCCCCTGCCATTGCACCGTCTTGCACAAATCCTCTGGCGAAGCGAACCCAACTGACCCGGTCGGGAACCTGTGGGCGACCAAACTCTCTCCTTCCTCGGCCAGCCGGTTTGGGATAGCCATAAGCGAATAGTCACACATTGTATTTGCTCTCCTTTCATGTCTGTTCTTGGCGGAGTGTACGGCTACGCGGAGGTAGCCTCGAGCGCGTACTAAGGGTGCAGATATAAGGCCCGAGTGACTTATCCATGTCAGTCTCCTTTCTGCCGCTCAAATCGCGGTCCGGTTTCAGTCTCGTGCATCGCTCTCCGTTCCTTGTAAGGAAGACGATGAGCGTGAGGTCCGTGGACCCGGCTTCCGAGGCCACGACGACACAACGCGGAGTGTGTGATGCGGTAAGTGGACGACGACAGACCTGTCATCGGTGTAAGGACTCTCTGCTGCACTCTGTGTGCCTATCACGCCCGCCGCAGGAGAGCCAGAGGTGTCATCGGGCGACGAGGACCTGACCTCGGTTTGGCTCGGAAAGTCAAACGGAATAATCGAACTGAAGGAATCGAAAGGTTGTAGCCGCGACCCGCTGGATTCGGGCGAATCGAAGTCCTTGAAAGGTTGCCACCACTCGGATCCCAACAAGCCCGGACCGGCCCGCTCCCAAGGAAGGCGCACATCCTCGAGCAGTCGCAATGTAATGAGGCGCTCGCCCTTGAGGGCGGGAAGTGGTCCGCGCAGGGGTAGCGTGACGAGCTTCACTGGCCACAGAGGAGGGACTGCCCAGCCGACTGCGTCACGCCTTGGATGACCATGACCTAAAATCCTGCCGTCCGCGTCCACCTTGAAACCGCGAGCCGAGATGACCCTGGCGCTGATCGGGGCAATTCCGTTGGGGAGAATCAAGCGGTCAAAGTCGAGACTGATCCACCCTTTGCCCACGAAACGGCCTGGGTCCTTGTACTCCACGAACCGTCCGGCCCACTGTGTTCCTCGAGGAAAAAGCGAGCAGCCAAAGATTTGCTCAGGCCGAGCGTAGCACACGATTGGGTCGCCGACTTTCACCGTGGGGGACGAGAGGTTTGGCTCGTTGAGTGTACACTGTAAGAGGTTTCCGGCTGCCAGCGGCACATCCCTGGCGGCCAGGTTTAGGTGTGTACCTACAGACAAATATGCCAGGATGGCATATCGTAATATCCTACTCATACTCGCCTCCCCAGGCTCCGATTCTTTCTTCTGGTGCTAGCCGCCGTGGGGAATATGGAGCATCTGCTTTTGGACCTTGCGCTCTTTAGGATAGCGGAGCCCGTCTTCTATACACTCTACTAATACTGAGATGGAATTCTCAAGCAATCGAGCACAAGTACAAGCCCCAGACAGACCGGCAGGAAATCGCAGTAGCTGCAGTGCTTTACTAATCGGGATGACCTTCCTTGACACCGCGCCCGGCTCCTTAACGCTCTCGTGTCTTGAAGTCCCCGTCTATTAGGCTTGTCCGCCGACTGTCTCTCGTACCCCTTGCCGAGCTCAATGCCAAGCCAGGAGCCGCGAAGGAGTCTGCCCCCGCAGAGTCCCAGGGACACGTCTGCGCCGCTATAGGCCGGAATGCATCGCGACTTGCTTACCAAGTTGAGTCGGACAGATGAGGACAGATGTCCTTGACAGGTGAAATACAGGAGGTCAGAATGTCAGTTATTATGGTGAGAGTCCAATTTCCGGGGACTATCGCTTGCAGATGTTGTTGTTCTCGGCAAGTGTCCCCGGCTGTGGGCAGCTAGAGCCGATTTTCTAAATCTCAAGTTCTAACCGAAACCCATCGTCGGGAGGCACAACCCCTGGCGATGGGTTTTGTATTTTTGGCGTCCTTTTGACGGAAGGATTTATGCCGAAGGAATCGAAGGAAACCAAGTCGCAGGGTGTGGAGAGACTGAAGCGGGAAAAGAACCCGTGGGAGTGCTTCGGCGAGATCGAGCGTTTTGCTCGGGAAGGATACAGCTCGATCCCTCCCGAGTGGCTTAGCACTTACTTCCGCTGGTGGGGTGTGTACACACAGGGCGACGGCGTAGGGGCCCTCGGTGGCACGGGCGGCGAGGGGAAAGCCACGCCTTACTTAATGGTTCGCATCCGCATTCCCAACGGTATTCTTCACTCCCGCCAGCTGCGCGGGGTTGCAGACCTGGCGGAAAAATACGCGCGGGGCGTTGCCGATCTCAGCGTCCGTCAGAACATTCAGCTCCACTGGGTGACCATCGAGGCGCTTCCCGACCTCTTCCGCAGTCTCTGGGCTTGCGGCCTCACGACCATGGCGGCCTGCGGGGACGACACGCGAAACATTACGGGATGCCCTCTGGCGGGCGTGGCGGCGGACGAAATCTGCGACGCTTCTCCGCTCGTCATTGAAACGCAACGGACATTGGTGGGGAACGCGGAATATTACAACCTACCGCGCAAGTACAAGATTTGTATTACGGGTTGCCGTGTCTGGTGCTCCTACCCTGAGATCAATGACATCGGCCTGACGGCAGTCGCGCGGAGCCTAAACGGCCATCCGGATGTCGGCTTCTCGCTGCGAGTGGGAGGAGGCCTTTCAACGCAGCCTCACTTCGGTGTGCGACTGCCGGTCTTCGTCCGATGGGACCAGGTGTTACGCGTGGTGAAAGGCGTCACCGAGATCTTTCGGGATTCTGCCTGCTTGCGCGAAAACCGAGAGAGAGCGCGGTTAAAATTCCTCTTTCTTCAGGATGGCTGGACGGCGGCGAGATTCATCTCCGCGCTGGAGGATCGGATCGGTTGTCGGCTGGCCCCAGATGTTCCCGAAAATCTTCCTGCAGACGTATACCGGGATCATGTGGGCGTCCACGCGCAGAAGCAAGAGGGTATGTATTACGTGGGTGCCGCGGTTTTACGCGGCCGCATCACTGCCGGACAGTTGCGGGCCGGGGCGGACCTAGCCGAGCGCTACGCGAGCGGCGACTTGCGCACCACCAACATGCAGAACTTGCTGATCCTGAATGTGCCAGAGCGGAACGTCGATGCGGTGGTCCAGGAACTCCAGGGTGCCGAGCTGCGAGTGGAGGGTTCTCCCTTTTGGCGGGGCGCTATCGCCTGTAC
>DATJKY010000395.1:0-4517 GCA_035490955.1 Terriglobia bacterium
CTCAGGTCACACAATTCCTTGTGGTCAGCGAGTTGTCGCCAGCGCCGTCCTTGCTGGTCTGCACCATGAATACAGGCTGGAAAAGATTGCAGCATGAAAAGCGGGCGAAGGTCGCTCAGAGGATGCTTTTTGCGGAGCACAGTGGTCCCAGAAGCTCATGCCTGGCTGCTCAAGCGGCAGATCGACAGCTTTTCTACGAACTTCACTGCGCTATTGCGAAACCGTCGACACCCTCCGATGCAGAGGCGCGCAAGCCCGACGACCCTGTCTCACCATTGTCTGCGTCCACGTTGGAGATACAGACGCTGCAGGAGCTCCTGGTCTCAAGTGCCTTTGGAGCTGGACAAGACCTCGGTGAGCGCCCACAGGTTTAAGCCGAACGAGAGTGCATGAAGGACGTCATTGATCGCCCACCATCGCGCGAGGCTCAGCAATAGACGTTGCAATTCGACGGCATTATTTCCCACCTCTCCGAGACTGAACAGCGCCGGCACGACGAAGCCTCGGGTTGCGACTGCCCATGCCACCGCCACAACGGCCGCTGAGTAAACCGGGAAGCTGCGCGAGCCGCGCGCGGCCCGATCGAAGCGGAATGCGATCGCGGTGGCGGCCGTAAAGAGCAGGGCGGCGAGCCCGATGGCTGGGTAAAAGAGCGCTCCAAGCCCATGGTTTTCTGCGCGCGTGAAGGCTGCCCAGGGAGCGGCACCTATCCTTTTCCACGCCGGAATCTGAACGAGAGATCTGTTGGCGCTGACGCCGGCGAGCAGGCCTCCGAACAGCGTAGCTGCAACCGCAAGTCCTTTGGTCCTTGAAGACGCCATAAATTTCTCCTCGCTTGACTTAAAGTGAGCACTCACCATATTATTGCAGTGAGGACTCACTATGCAAGAGGCTGATCAAGCGACTGTGCTGCCGATGCTGTCATTCGGCAGATGCATACAGTCTGGCCTGGACCCCACAAGGGGCACATCTGCGCGACTGGCGACTTGAGAGAGGAGTTTCCAAATGGTTAGCAAGGGGAGATCTGGACAAGCGAACGCTTCTGAGCCCGCCGATCGCAACCAGCGTCCTTTCGGTCTGGCGCGGCGATGGAACGTGGCACGATTTCTGTTTTGCGGCGGCACGCTGTTGGTGACTCTTGGTCTCGCTGGAGTCCTGGGGTTGCTCAGCTCTCTCTCTCGCACGACCCTGTTCAATCCACCGCACTGGATCAATTGGTTTCATCTCTCGTTCGGCGGGGTGGTATTGGCAGTCGCAATGATTGGCGACAAGAGGCTTCAGCTGGGCCTTGCGGTCCTTGCAGCAATCGCAGGCACAACGCTAGGTGTGGTGGGCTTCGTACTGGGCCCGAATGCTGCCCCTCGTCACGGGACGGCACCATTGACCGATCCCTCGGATCCTATCGCGCATCTCGCCGTCGGCATGTTGGCGATTTGGGCGCTGCGCAACAGTAGGCGTGAAGGTAGAACCGCTTAAGTATCTCGGGCTCGACGGAGGTCGAGGCTTGGTTTCCCAAACAGATCGGGCGAGGTGCTTTGATGGTAGGGTAAGCAGGGCCAGCGAAGGGCGCTGAACACGAGGATGGCGATGAACAGCCGGAATACCCGTCAGCAGATTCTTAACGCCGCTCAGCGATTGATTGAGAAGGGAGGATTTATTCGGCTCACCACCAAGGAGATCGCACAGGAGGCTGGCTGCGCTGAGGGCACGATCTTCAAGCACTTCAAGCGCAAAGAGGACCTGTGTCTCGCCGTAGTGCTTGAAAACTCGCCAAGGTTCAAAGACACCATCGCACGGAAACGCGCAGGAAAGGGGTCCGTGGCGAAGAACCTTGAAGACATTGCGTTTGCGGCGATCCGATTCTCCGACAAGCTGATCCCTCTGGCAGCATCCTTGTTTGCCGATACCAAGTTGTTGGCGCGCCACCGGCAGGCGTTGCAGGCAAGTAGAAGGGGCCCGAAGGACGTTTTTGATCTGATCGCGGGCTACATTTCAGAAGAGCAGCAGCTCGGGCGCATCAATCGGGAGGCGGTACCCCTGGTCGTCAGCGCTCTTTTGTTGGGGCCGTGCTTTCATTGGGCGTTCCTCCGGCAGGGAATGGGGAAGAACCTGCTACCCATGACTGACGAGGAGTTCGCCACAGGTCTGGTCGCGACCCTCATGCGCGGTCTTTCCCCGCCATCCGGCCGAAAAACCGATGAAGCGAAGATGCAGCCGAACTTGTAGTGCGGGACCGCCGCACCGACCAAGTGGGTGCTGGGGAGGCGTCGAGACTCGGTTGCGAACAAGGTCGCTTCCATATGCAAGCCGCCAAATTCGGCTTGGCAGTTGTCGCAGGTTTACTTATCTCAAATTGATACCTTTCAGCTTCTACTTACGGATGTGGAGGTGAACAGTGCTACCGACGCTTGCCGTCGTTTTGCTTGCCCTCACCCAGGCGAACACTTCTCCCGAACTGAAGGGTCTTCTCGATGAGGTTTCCGGAGCCTACGCGAACCTCGAAGCCCAAACGATCCGCCCTGCGGAAGGCTACATCAAATACGACTACCTTATTCCCGGCGGCTACTACCGACAAATGTGGGACTGGGATGGCTTCTTCATCGGTTGCCACCTAGCTCATCAAGGCCGCGATCGGGCCAAGTACTTGAAGGGATGGGTTCTCAGCTTCGCTGGCGCGATGGACGGGGATGGCCATATACCTGGAATGATCACGACGAAGGGGCCGGTCCCAGTGAACGCCCAGTTCGGCCACTTCGCCATGAAGCCGTTCCTGGCCCAAGGCGCGGTAATTGCCGCAGAGCGACTAGGGGACTACCAATGGGTCGCGCCAGTCTGGGAAGAGCTGCGCCGCGCCATCACCTACCGGGAGAACACCCAGTACGACCGGAAATGGGAGCTGTTCTTCTGGGAAAACGCCATGCAGTCGGGCGCAGTCAACAACGCCGCGCTCACGAACGACCCTAAGGACCGCAACGCCATCCTGGCAGCCGATCTGTGCACCTTCCAATTGCGTGAGTACAAAGCCATGGGCCGCCTGGCGGAAATGCTAGGCAGGAAGTCTGAAGCCGAGGAATACCAGCAAAAAGCCGCCCATTTGCGCGCCGCAATGCTAAAACACCTGTGGTTCGCTCAGGACGTTATATTTTTCAACATCCGCCGGGATAATGGGAACCCTGTCCGACACATCAGCTATTCAAGTTTCGTTCCTCTCATTGAAGACGTGCTGCCGCCCGCAGACGCGCGCAACATGATCCGCCGTTACCTCTGGAATCCCGATCACATGCTCGCCTCCTATGGACTTTGCAGTCTATCGAAGCAGGATCCTAGCTACCATAACGCGAGCACGATCGATCTTTACTCGAACTGGCAGGGACCGATATGGATCAACGCAAATTATCTCGATTATATCGCCCTTAATCGCTACGGGTTTAACGACGAAGCCCGCGAGCTGGCCGCCATTTTGGGCCGCCTCGTGCTTGCTGACATTCACAAATATGGCTCAATGCACGAGTGCTACGATGCGGACACTGGCGAGGGACTCACTCCAACTGCTCAGCAGTCGAAGGACCATGTCTTCGCCGGATTTGTCGGCTGGAATCTGCTGGTGCAGGATATGTTGCAGTGCGAAAGTAAGGCGGATTGTTTTCTGCTCGACTGGCCTGGAAAGAACTGAGGTACTGCTTCCACGCTTCCACGGGGTCACCCCCTTGATTTTGCGGAGGGTTTTTAGGATCAGCAGGGCCCATACGAGGTGGTGCTCCCAGAGGCTCAAGCCTCGAAGGGGGATCACCTCCGCACCCGGGGCGCGGCCCATCTTGTGGTAACGGCCATCAAGGTTGCACCGGTTGGTGTGCGTCTGCATCACGCTTGCCGCAGTGAGTTGGACCATGTGACCTCCGTATGCCATCTGGCCGAGAAGGTCATTGAGCATTACCCGCGACTCAATCGGGATTGGTTGATTGCTGGAGCCATCCTCCACGACATCGGCAAAGTCGAGGAGCTTGGCACCTCACGGCGCTTGGACTACACGACGCGCGGGCAGCTCGTAGGACACGTCGCCTTGGGTTTGGAGATTCTCGAGCGACACGTGGCGCGGGTGGAAGGATTTCCCGTCGAGATCAAGAACATGCTGCAGCACTTCATTGTAGCCACCACGGCGAGATCGCTAGAGGCGCATTGCGGAGACCGGCTTCGCCGGAAGCCATTGTTCTCCACTACCTGGATGAGCTCGACGCCCGGCTGGAGCAGGCCTGGCGGTTGATCGACCAGGGCCCACCCGCTGAGGAATGGACCGCCTACGTGCCTTCGCTGGAGCGACAACTCTACCGCTGGTGCCCTCTGGCCGAAGAGCTGGATACTGGCTCACCCGCTAACGGCGTCCGGTGTCTTGAGTCAAGCACCGAAGCAAAACTCACTGCGTCAGTGGGAGACAACGGGCAGCGCTGACGCCGCCAGCAACGGCACCGGCTCCTTAGAGGAAGGAAAGGTGAAGATTGTTGCGAAGCCATTGACCACCT
>DATJKY010000396.1:0-10503 GCA_035490955.1 Terriglobia bacterium
GGGGGCGGTAACGGGATTCTACATTGACGCGGACAACGTGTTCCACGGCTTCCTGCGTACGCCGTAAGTCGGAGGAGGGGTAGCGCCGCAGGGTAGCGCGGAACTGGGCTCTTGAGGTCCGTCGCGAATCCGGAACGAAAAGCCGCAGACCGCAAATTCGGCGGTCTGCGCTACCCTTGGCCCCTGCTTGGCGCTCGTTGCTTTTGATCGGACACTGACCCATACCCTCGGCCGGACACACAGGGTGCATGGCTTCAGCCCCAACCGGCGGTTTAGTAACGCCAGGCCGGATCGGCCTGGGTGAGGATGTTCGCCCTTTTTGGGTTGCAAGCCCTGAAGGGCGTAATAGGGACCGCGCCTTCAGGCTCGGCGACCCTCGGCGCCATCCACAAGTTAGCAGGGGGTGCCAGGCCTCCGATCGCGAGGCTACAGCTTCCCTGCGCGTTGACCCTTTGACGTAGGCTACAGCCGCGCATCAGTCACACCATTCCCCTAGCCCTCGCGTTCAGCGAGTAATAATTATATGTTGAAAGCATGGTTATTCGATGGTATGATCGTCTTGGTACGCGACCGGCGGCCTCGCTGCGCTCGCCGGGCCGGCTGGCGCTGCGGCTACGTTCCCAAACAAAACCGGAATAAAGGGGTAGCGAAAGTGTGATCACCATTCAGTGGACATCTCGCTGCATTAGCTCGCGGCTTCGCTTCCCATGCTACGGCGCACCGGCTCAACGGCCAGCAAGCTGGCCTGAGGGAAACGGTAGCAAGCTCCCGCACTCCAGAGCCCCACAATCACCACGGACGAATTCTGCTAGGACAACACCCTCAAGCTCCGCGCGATAACCGCCGAACATATTGAGAGACGAGGAGGAAGCCGGCCCGTCGGAGCCAACCAGTGCCCGATGCTCTTTTGAAGGTTGAGAATCTAACCGTCCAGTATGGTCCCCAAGGCGCACCTGAGGTCGCCAACGTTTCATTTGCTATCGCGCACGGTGAAGTGGTAGGGCTGGCCGGCGACTCCGGTTGCGGAAAAACGACTCTCGCCCTTTCTCTATTGCGATTACTGCCTCCATCCGCAAAAGTTGTGACGGGGTCGATCCGTTTCCGTGGTCGGGAGCTGATGGCCATGAGCGAGCGCCAGTTAGAGAAGATTCGTGGCGCCGGAATCTCGATGGTCCCTCAAGAGCCGGGTATTGCTTTGCATCCCATGCTACCTGCCGGCGAGCAGGTGGCGGATGTGATTCAAGCTCACAAACCCTGGAGCAGGCAAAGGTGTCGGGAAGAAGCGGTGCGGATGCTACTGAGGGTACACCTGAAGAGTGTGGGGCGGATTTACGCGGCCTACCCCCATCAACTGAGCGGCGGGCAGCGGCAGCGGGTGGTGATTGCCCAAGCTCTGGCCTGCTGGCCGGATTTGGTGATCGCTGACGAGCCGACGGCATCGCTCGACGCCCGCGCGCAGGCGGGTATCCTGACCCTGCTGCGTGAACTTCGCGAGCGCTCAGGAACGGCGATGCTGCTGATAAGTCACAGCCCCACCGTCCTGGTCAAGCTAGCCGACCGCGTTATAGTCATGCACGCCGGACGAATCGTTGAGGACCGCAACATCTCAACGATTCTTGCGTGTCGCAAGCCTGACGGGGTCAGGCTGCTGCCAGTCTCTATCGGCCAAAGGCCGGCCGAGCTCGAACTCGTACCGGCAAGACGACGCCCTGTTGAACATGCGCTATTTCGAGACTAGCCGGCTTGACCCCCTCACCCGGCTCGCTACGCTCGCCACCCTCTCCCCCAAGGCCCCCAAGGGGAGAGGGCTGTGGTTTGGTTGTTTTCATGCTGGGCAGCGAACCTTGGTTCATACCTAGGCTGCTCGGGGGAGGCGCGAGGGTTCCAGCATGACGACTAAGAACGCTACCGGCACCAAGTTCGAGGGCGGCCACGAGGGCCGGCCCTACGTCAGTAGGTTCAGCATGACGACCACCGCCCTTCAGGTGCGCGCGCTCAGCAAGACGTTCGTTCAGCGCCGGATGCTTTCGCGGAAGAGTATCGGCATTACGGCGCTGAGAGGCGTGGAGTTAGCACTCCAGCTCGGTTGCGCCCTGGGCTTGGTCGGTGAGTCCGGCTCAGGAAAGTCCACGTTGGGGAGGTGCATGGCGCTGCTGGAACGCCCTGACTCCGGCGAGATATGGCTTGACGGTCAGAACCTCCTAAGCTTGAAAAGTTCGGAGCTACGCCGCGCACGTCGGAGTATCCAGATCATCTTTCAAGACCCGGCCCGGGCTCTCAACCCCCGGTTCTCGGCCGTCGAGCTGGTGGCCGAGCCGCTCGAAATCCTGCGATGGGACACTTACGAAGCTCGGCGACGTCGGGCGCTGGATCTCATGGAAGAGGTCGGCCTGTCGCGCCAATGGGGAAACCGGCTGGCGCTCGAATTCAGCGGCGGGCAGCGGCAGCGCCTGGCCATCGCTCGCGCGTTGGCCGTTGAACCCAGAATTCTGGTCCTGGACGAAGCGCTCTCAGCCTTGGACCCTCCACTTCAGGTCCAAATCATGAACCTGTTGGTCGACCTGCAGGTGCTGCATGGCTTCAGCTACGTCCTAATTTCCCATGACCTGCGTCTGATTTGGAGGGCGGTCGACGAAGTTGCGGTCATGCACCAAGGCACTATCGTCGAGCGAGGCAAGGTGCGCGATGTCTTTGCAGCCCCTGGGCACACAGCCACACAGATGCTGCTGGAGTTGTGCTGAGCCATGTTGAGATATTTCACAAGGCGACTTCTTCACGGGCTTTTTCTTGTGGTGGGCGTCTCGCTGTTGACATTTTTCCTCCTGCAGTTGGCGCCGGGCGACTTCTTCGCCGAGATGCGGCTCAATCCTCAGATGACGGCGGAATCGGTGGCTGCCGTCCGCCACCAATACGGGCTGGATCGGTCTGTGGCCACCCGTTACCTACTCTGGATCAATTCGGTGCGGAAGGGCGAGCTCGGGTTCTCTTTTGCCTATGACAGCCCTGTTGCGTGCCTGCTTTGGGCACGGGCGCGCAACACCCTGATCCTGACGCTGAGCGCGATGTTGCTCTCCTGGCTGATCGCCGTACCGGTTGGACTGGGGTGTGGCGCCAGGCCTGGGGGATGGAGTGATCGGCTCTGCCTCGGCGCCACCTCCTCACTGCTGGCTATTCCCGACCTGTTGCTGGCCCTCGGGCTCCTTTTTCTGGCGGTGCGAACGGGTTGGTTTCCCACCGGGGGCATGGTTTCGCCGGGATTCGACGATTTGAGTGGGTGGGGCAAGGTCAAAGACGTTGTTTCCCACTTCTGCCTGCCGGTTGCCACATTAGTGCTGGGGACGGTGCCGGTGCTGGTGAGGCACGTACGGGCCGGCGTGGTGGAAGTCCTGGCCTCGCCCTTCATTCGTGCTGCACGGGCACACGGCATTACGCGCCGCCGCCTACTCGCGCGCTATGCGCTTCGCGGCGCTGCTGCCCCCTTGATCTCCCTTCTGGGTCTTGGAATCACAACCTTGCTGAGCGGCGCGCTTTTGGTTGAAGTGGTTATGAGCTGGCCGGGTGTTGGTCCCCTGCTGTGGGAGGCGGTGCTGGCCCGCGACCTCTACGTCGTGGTTGGCGCGGTGATGTGCTCCACGCTTTTTCTGGTGGGCGGAAACATGGTCGCCGATGCGCTTCTGTTTGCGGTTGACCCGCGAATTCGAACGGAGTAGCGGATGACGATCCGGCGCAGAATCTACCTCGCACTTGGTTTTCTCGGCGCTCTTCACGCTTCCGTGCTGTTGGCTTCATTTTTCGCGCCGTATGACCCCGAGGTTCAGGACCGCGAACTGCCCTTCGCTCCGCCCACGCGCCTCCACTTCGTGGACGAGCGCGGCCGGTTTCATCTGCGGCCCTTCATTTACGCATGTGCTTCCAGTTCGATGCCTGTCGCAGCGTGCGTCGAGGATCTCACCCGGGCTTTTCCACTTCGCTTTTTTGTCCGTGAATCGTCGGCCGTCGAGAAGGCGAACCTGGCAAACCAAGGCGCCGAACTCGGGGCGAGCGAATCAAAGCGAAGGCACTGGCGACTGTTCGGAGTCGACCAGCCGGCGCGCATCTTCTTGCTAGGCAGCGACGGTTTGGGCCGCGATCAGTTTTCCCGGCTGCTCCACGGGGGCCAAGTCTCACTTCTTGCCGGGATGCTGGCGGCTGGTCTTGCCCTGGGGTTCGGCTTGGTGCTGGGTGCCGTGGCAGGCTTCTATGGTGGCTGGGTGGATGAGCTTATAATGCGGAGCGTTGAACTGTTTCTCGCCTTGCCCTGGCTCTATCTCCTGTTTGCGGTGCGCGCGTTCCTCCCCCTTCACCTCAGTGCTGTCCAGTCGTTCTTCTTGCTGATTGCGGTGATGGGAGTAGTAGGATGGGCGCGCCCGGCGCGTCTCGTCCGCGGTGTCGTTCTCAGCGCCCGGGAGCGCGACTACGTTGCCGCGGCGCGTGGCTTTGGAGCTTCTGACGTGTATCTGCTGCGCCGCCACGTTCTTCCCCAAGCCTTCGGGGTGGTGATGACCCAGGCGGGAATCCTGATACCACAATTCATCCTGGCGGAAGTGGCGCTCTCCTACCTTGGGCTGGGAGTGGCCGAGCCCGTACCCAGCCTGGGCAATCTTTTGGCTGAACTTCAGCAGTATCACGTCATGGCATCTTACTGGTGGATGTTCCTCCCAGGGGCAGCCTTGATCCCGGTTTTTGCGAGCTATTACGCTTTGGCGAACGCGCTTCAGGAGCGGGCAGGAGTTGTTCCGACTTAAACGCAGCGACGTGAGTCATTGCGCATGTTCGGCGTTGCGCGGGGTATAAGGGTACGGCTTCACAGGCTGCGGAGAAAGTGTTTGGCGCGCTGCGCAAGGGCGGGGCTTCAGCCCCGCCCTTCCGAGGCCCTGAACAGCGTTTTTTCGCGGCCTCTGGAGCCGTTCCCTGATACGGATTACGCACCAATTTACGGGCATCGGTTTATCTACGCTCTAGACAGTAGACCGTCCCCTTGTCTACTGCGACGGTCCACGGGGAAGGAGAAAAACGACGATGGACATCGAGAGACTCAAGCAGCTCGGGGTGTGGAAGCGGACCTATGCCCGTCTACGGTCTACGGTCTACCATCCGCCGTCTACCGTTTTTCATCCCGTCTACCGTCTACCGTCTTCAGTCTACGGTTCTCTACTGACGACTGCGTTCTGCTTGCTGCTTACCGCCACTGCATGGGGTTCGGGCCGGGCGGACGCCGGTACAGTGACGGCTTCCAAGACCGGTCGCCGCGGCGACACGACCGAAGAACTCCTGGTCACCAACGGCCAAGTGGGCCGCTACGGCGGGAGGCTAGTGGTTACCCAGCGCAGCGAGCCGAAAACGCTGAATCCTATCGTGGCGGTGGATAGTGCCTCGCGGGAAGTCATCCAGAGGATGACAGGGGACTTGATCCACATCAACCGCGAGTCACAGCACACTGAGCCGGCCCTGGCCAAGTCGTGGAAGGTTTCGCACGACGGACTACGCTACACTCTGGACCTGCGTCGCGGTGTGCGCTTCTCAGACGGCCAACCCTTCGATGCGGACGACGTGCTCTTCAGTTTTGAAGTCTACCTGGACGAGAAGCTACACTCCCCACAACGCGACCTTCTGGTTGTGGGCGACGCACCGATCGCGGTCCGCAAGCTCGATACCCATACGGTCGAGTTCCGCCTCGCCAAGCCCTATGCTGCCGCCGAGCGGCTGTTCGACGGTGTGGCGATGTTGCCGCGCCACTCGCTGGAGAAGCTCTATCGGGAAGGGACTCTGGACAAGGAATGGGGTCTGGCGACGCCTCCGGACCAGATAGCTGGCCTGGGACCCTTCCGGCTGAAGAAGTACGTGCCCGGCGACCGCTTGGTGTTGGAGCGCAACCCTTACTACTGGAAAGCCGATCGCAGCGGCAACCGTGAGCCTTACCTGAATGAACTGGACTTCGTGTTTGTTAGCAGCCAGGACGCCCAGGCCATTCGCTTCCAGGCGGGCGAGAGTGACATCACCAGCGGGCTGAGCGCCGAGAACTACGCCGTGCTGGAAAGAAGCCGCCAGGCACACGGCTTCAGGCTCTACGACTTGGGGCCCGGCCTGGAGTACAACTTCCTCTTTTTCAACTTGAACGATCTTAGTGCCAAGGGTCCGGTCGAGATTTCCGGCAAGCAGGCCTGGTTCGCGGATGTCAGGTTTCGCCAAGCCGTGTCGGCAGCCATCGACCGCGAGGCCATCGTTCGCCTCGTTTACCAGGGACGGGGTGTTTGCTTATGGGGGCACGTCACGCCCGGCAACAAAATGTGGCTGAACACCGCCATTCCGCGGCCACCCGTTTCGCTCGGGACTGCACGCCAACTTCTACAGTCGGCCGGATTCTCCTGGAAAGGTGACGGCAGTTTGGTCGATGCCAAGGGCAAACGGATAGAGTTTTCCATTATCACCAGCGCCGGAAATTCCGAGCGAACTCAAATGGCTACCATGATCCAGAATGACCTGAGTCAACTAGGCATGAATGTCCACGTGCTGCCGCTGGAGTTTCGCGCATTGCTGGATCGCCTCTTTCAAACCCACGATTACGAGGCGTGTATCCTCGGTCTCGGCAACAGCGACGTGGATCCGAATCCGGAGATGAACGTCTGGCTCTCGAGCGGCGGCACTCACGTGTGGAACCCTAGCCAGAGCCGGCCAGCGACCTCCTGGGAAGCGGAAATGGACACCCTGATGCGCCAGCAGCTCAGTACCCTCGATTTCTCGAAGCGCAAGCGCCTCTATGATCGGGTGCAAGAATTGGTAGCTACCAGCCTTCCGGTTATCTGCATCGCCAGTCCAGACATCCTGGTGGGAGCTAAGAACGACTTGGGCAATTTCCGGCCCGCCATTCTGGACCATTACACGCTTTGGAACGTCGAAGAGCTCTATTGGCGCGACATGAAATGACAGTTGACAGCGAAAAAGAAAGGCAATGGACATCCAGAGAGTTGAGCAGATCGAGGTCTGGAAGCGCGCATACGCTCGTCTCTAGCTGCTAGGTATCTATCGTTAAGGCGGCAGGCAGTAGACGGCAGACGCCCGGCTAACCTGTCTACGGTCTACCGTCTACGGTCTTCTCCTGCTATGAGAAGTAAGTTTTCAGTAAGCGACGAAAGGGAGTGTCTAGCTGCTCTCGCCGCTTTGTCAGAGGAGGCGGCACGAACGCAATTTCTTGCCCGAAACGCGGAGTTGCATCAACCCGATGTGGTGGCTTGGCTTTGCGAGCAGATCCCTGTCTTGAGTCGGGTCGATCTGCGGCAGGCAGACAACGTCGCGCGGGCGGCTGCCTGGCTTGCGGAAGAGTTGAATGACGAGTCCTCCCGCGCCCATAGCTTGCGTGCCGCCGGCCACATGCTTTTCCTCACCGGCGAGCACGCCCGGGCTTTGGAATACTACAAGTCAGCCGAAGCCCGGTTCGAGCGCCTGGGCATGGAGGTTGAATTGGGCCGAACCCTCAGCAGTTCCCTGCAAGCGCTCATTTACTTGGGGGAATATGAGGAAGCGTTTGCATCGGCCGGCAGGGCGCGGGTGATTTTCGAACGCGCCGGCGACCGCGCCCGGCTGGCGCGCCTGGACGCCAACCTGGGTAACGTCCTGCACCGCCTCGATCGCTTTGAGGAAGCCCTGAAGATGTACCACCGGGCCTACGAGGAGCTAAGCCGTTCCGCTGAACCTCAGGCGGTGGCCACCGTCCTCCACAACATGGCCGTCTGCTATATCAGCGTGAACAAGTTCCCCGAAGCTCTTGCCGCCTACCGGGAAGCGCGCGCCTGCTGTGAGCGACACAACCTGCCCCTCCTGCGGGCTCAGGCCGACTACAACATCGCCTACCTTTACTACCTGCGGGGCGAGTACACTCAGGCCAGCGCGCTGTACCAGGCGACGCGCGAGTCGTGCGAAAAGCTTAACGACGCCTACCACCGCGCCCTGTGCGACCTCGACCAAGCCGAAATGTATCTCGATCTCGGGCGCAGCGAAGATGCTGGCGAGTTGGCCCAGCAGGCATACGCCAGCTTTGACGCCCAAGGGCTGGGTTATGAGAGCGGCAAAGCCTTGGCGATTCTGGCCCTGTGTTGCAGCCGTCGGGGCAAGCCCTTCCACGCCTTGGAGCTGTTTGAGAAGGCGCGCCAGCTGTTTTCGGAGCAGAAGAACCGGTCTTGGGTAGCGCTGGTCGACCTTTACCGGGCCCTAGTCCTCGAGCAGGAAGGGCGTCTTTACGAAGCTCGGAACCTTTGCGAAAACGCCTTGTGCATCTTTACCGGTTCCTCTCGGACTGGCAAAGTCGTCCTCTGCGAACTGCTGCTCGCGCGATTGTACCTCCGGCTGGGCGATCCGCGGGCAGCGAAAGGCCACTGCACTGCAGTCCTGGACCGGCTTGCGCAGGAGCCGATTCCAGCTTTGAGCTTTCAGGCGTATTCTCTGCTGGGGCAGGTTGAAGGGGCTGCCGGAAATCGGCGCGCGGCGCATGACGCGTACCTGCGGGCCCACAGCCAGCTCGAAAGCCTGCGTAACCGTTTCCAGGCAGGGGAACTCAAGATCGGTTTCTTCAAAGACAAGCAGGTGCTCTACGAGAGTTTAGTTGCGATGTCCGCGCCGCGTAGTACGAGGTTGGGCGGTGGCCACGAAGAAGCTTTCGGTTACATTCAGCAAGCCAAATCGCGTGCTATGGCTGACTTGGTCGCCTTCCGCTCTCGAGCTCTGCCTGCGTTGACGGGGATGCGCAGTGGATTGGTAGAGCAGGTGCGGGAATTACGCGAAGAACTGAATTGGTACTACCGGCAAATCGACTTGCAAGAGATCCGGGAAGAAAATGAAAATCGTTCTCCGGAACGAGTGCAAAATCTGAGCCGGCGGACGCGGGAGTGCGAAGATCAGTTGGCCCGGGTTTTAGGAGACGTTCAACAAAACGATCGGGAATTTGCTGCGCTTCTGAACGTGGGAACGGTGGACTTGGCAGTGATCCGCTCGACCTTGCCGCGGGACGCCGTTTTGCTTGAATACTACCAGGCATGCGGCATCGTTTACGCCGCTATCCTCAACGGCGATGATCTAGCTGTTGTTCCACTCAGTCCCGCCAGCCGGGTTCGTGGGCTATTGCGATTGCTTCAGCAACAGCTTCTCAAGCGCCGGGCAGAAGCCGACAGCTCGCAGGCACTCGACGAGCAATCACTCCTGGCGACCCAGGGCCTTTTGCAGAAACTTCACCAGGAGCTAATCGCTCCGGTTCGCGACCGGCTGCGGGCGCGCCGCCTCATCCTGGCGCCTCACAGCTTTTTGTATTATCTTCCCTTTCATGCTTTGTTCGACGGAAGCCGTTATCTCATAGATGAATATCCTCTCTGGTATGTTCCCAGCTCGAGCGTCTTTCACCTCTGTTGCCAGCGAGAACGTAGGCGCTGCCGGGAGTCTCTGATCCTGGCTGTTTCAGAACGGGACGTGCGCGATGCTTTTCAGGAAGCCGAAGCAGTGGCGTCGCTTGTGCCTCATCCCAGCCTGTGCCGAGGACAAGCAGCCACGGAGCAGCGCCTTCGCAGCCTCGGTCAGACAAGTCGGTTCTTACACGTGGTCGCGAAGGGAGAGTTTGGCGGGGACAACCCCATGTTCTCGTCGATTCGGCTTGCAGATTCTCGCCTGACGCTTCTCGACCTCTACGGTCTTGATCTTTCCGCCGAACTTGTAACGCTGAGCGGATGCGGCGTCGGCTTTGACTCGACTGCAGAAGGTGAAGAGCTGATGGGATTGGAACGCGGTTTGCTTTACGCCGGCGCCCAAGCTGTTCTTTTGCCTCTCTGGGACGCAAGTCGAGCCAGCACTCGCGACTTCATGAAAACATTCTACTCTTGCCTGCAATTCACACCGGACAAGTCCTCAGCCTTACGTTTCGCCATGAAGCAACTGCGTGAAATTCGCGCCCACCCCTTCGACTGGGCACCCTATGTGCTGGTTGGCAAAGCTGCCTGATTTCGCCTCCACTCCCTGGGAACTTCTCCATCTGAGCCCGGAAAGAAACCTAGCAACGCAAGGGCCACTCACATAGTACGAACGTACCATTACCTTCGTGTCGTATACAACCGATGACTTCCTCGGTGGGGGCCATGCATCGACTTCATACGAGGGTGAGAAGGCTATGAAACGACGAACTCAAGTTCTGGTCGCGGCGGTTAGCATGTTGCTCCCGGCAGCGAGCGGTTGGGCACAGAACTCCAATCGGTATATCTTGCGGGCCAATCCCAGCCGGCAGTCTGCTATCTGTCAGACTTACGGCCTAAATGTCGTCCACCAGTTCAGCCAGCCCGAGGTTGTCGTCGTCACTGGCCCTGCCTCGGTCTCGCCCCGTGCTCTTGTCGACCAGGTGAGAGCTGACCCACGGGTGACAGCGTTTGAGCATGAACGCAACGCCCAGCTAGTGGAGGGTAACGGGCGCGCCCAGCAAACGCCCCCGGCCGG
>DATJKY010000397.1:0-8651 GCA_035490955.1 Terriglobia bacterium
GCGACATACGCATTTGGTCGGTGCTGCGCCATCACGAAGACCGCCGGGTGGAAGGCCGGCGGAACCGCGGGTTATTAGGCTTGCCAGTGACAGGGTTCTCGTCGCGAACGTTCAGAGCGAGTAGTCGCGACGAGTTGACGACATGGAATTTCGGACGAGCGTTCATAGATCCCGAACACCAGGGTCGGGGTAGCGCCTAGTTTTCCGCTTTCGGGAACTTGGCGAGACCTGCCGGCACCCGTGCCGATAGTCCCGAGACTTCGTCGGGACGGGGAGGCCGGGTGGCGATTACAGCAAAGTCTTCAAATGGCGATCCGCACAGAGTCTTCAACGGGAGATCGGGAGCAGGTCGGGGGGCGTATCCTGTCTTGAGGGAAGCAGCGCAGATTTACTCTACGCACCCCACCTTCCTAACAAAGCCGGAATGTCCTTTAGTTTGAGAGCCATAATGCTCGCGACTACCCAATCGATCAAGGATTCCCGCCTTCGGCGGGTGGACGGGCGGCAAGGCTTTAGCCTTTTTTTTAGGGCAGACCTTTGAGGTTAGGGGAGCCCTGTAAGCTCGTCGCGGGGTCACGGGCGGAGCGTTTGAGCTAAGTCATTTAGAGGCAATAATCTGCACATAAGAGCCACGATGTTGTTGAAAATAAAGGCTAATTTTCTGGAAGCCACGATCTCGTTGAAAACAATGCGAGTTAGTGCGGGAGGTTCACCAGGCAGCAAGCCCCCGTCCCAAATGGGTCGGGGTGCGGCACCGCCTGTAGAGTGTGAACTGTAGCAAACCAAGGCACGAGCTGGCGTCTCGGCAGGCCGAAGGAGGATCAACGAATTCCTGTTACCTTTCGGCAGACTGTGCATTTATCTGTTTGCAGGGCGCTACATGCGTGGGTAGCGAACCGGTGTTAGTTAGCAGTTTGAATCGCTTTCCCACGGGAGGAGCATTTCTATGATTGAAGGCAAGCTGAAATTAATGACGGTGGAAGGAACCGGAAGGCAGTTCGTGGCCGAAACGCAGTCAGGCCATACCATTCTGATGGACGATGCCGAGGGTCACACCGGCCCCAAGCCTATCGAATTGGCCCTCTTGGCGCTAGGTGGGTGCACGGCATTTGACGTTATCGGCATCCTGCGAAAGAAGAGGCAAGTGGTCACCGGATATGAGGTCGAAGTCCGTGCCGAGCAGCGCGAGGAACCACCGAATTACTTTACCCGTGTGGAGATCAAGCATCGGCTGCACGGCAGCATTGATCCGGGAGCCGTCGAGCGGGCGATTGAGCTTTCTGAAACCAAGTACTGCTCGGTCGGGGCGATGATTGCGAAGACAGCGAAGATCGATTCAACCTTCGAGATCGTTGCTGAGCCCGCCTTGGCCGGCATCACCGGAACGAGCCAATGAGGAAATTGAGTCTCATGTTTGCCTTGTGGGTCTGCCTGAACGCGAGCCCGGCGGAGCAGATGCCGGGAGGATCAGGACCAGCCACGCCCGGTCCAGCCAGAGTGCTGGTCTTGTCGGACGCGGTCGAGATCGCGCTCAAGAACAATCCGGCGGTCGGAGCCGCCGACGCCTATGCTGACGCTGTGCGTCAGGGCATCAAGACGGCCCAGGCAGGCCGCTACCCTCGCCTCGATTTCTCCTACAGCTTCACCCGCAGCAACAACCCTGTGTATGTTTTCGGCACGCTGCTGACCCAGGGCCAGTTCCAAGCGGAGAATTTTGCCCTCAGTTTCCTCAACCATCCTCCGCCGCTCGACAATTTCCGCCCCCAGTTCACGGCCAGTATGCCTCTGTATGATGCGGGGGAGACTTCACGCCGGGTGAAGGATGCGCGCCTCGAGACGGAGGGGGCACAGCAAGGCGTGCACCGAACGCAGCAGGAAGTCGTCTTCAATGCCGTCAACGCTTTTTTCAATGAGCTGCTGGCCCGGGAGAGTGTACGCGTTGCTCAGGCAGCGGTAGAGGCGGCGACGGCAGACCTGGCCCGCGCCCGAACTCGGCAAGAGGAGGGACAAACAGTTCCCTCGGATGTGCTCAGCGCGCAGGTGCAACTGGCGCAAGCGAAAGAGGACCTGATCCGGGCGCAAAACGCCGTGGCCGTCGGGCAAGCGACCCTTAATGTGGCACTGGGGTTGCCGGAAGACGCCCCTCACCAGGTTCAGGGTGAGCTTAAGGAAGTCACTTTCGAAAGGGGGACTCTAGCCGAACGCGAAAAGCGTGCCTTGGCGGACCGACCCGACTATCAACAGGCAAGGATCGGAAAAGAGAGGTCCGTGAACGGCATGGCAGCGGCGCGGGCCGAGTTTCTGCCCAAGATCAGCCTCTTCGGCTCCTGGGAAGTCGACAGCCAGACTTTTGCGGCTCGGGCGGGAAACAACTGGGCGGCCGGAGCCACCTTGAATTTCAACATCTTCGAAGGGGGCGCAAACCGCGCCCGCGTGGCCGAAGCGCACGCCCGCGAACGCCAGGCCGAGGCGTTACAGGAGCAAATGGCATCGGCAGTCCGCCTTCAGGTACGCGAGGCATTTCTGAACCTGAATGCTGCTCTCGAGCGAGTCGAGGTGTCCCGCGAGTCGGCAGCGCAGGCGCGAGAAAGTCTGAGGATTCTGCAAAACCGCTATGAGACCGGGCTCGCGACGATCACCGATCTCTTGCGAGCCGAAACCATGCGTACGTCGGCGGAGAAGAGCTTTTTGAACGCCGTTTTCGACTATCGCATCTCCTTTGCAGCTTTGGAACTCGCGACGGGAGAGCTCTCAGCCGAGTCCCAGGCTGTGAAGCGGTAGGAAAGACCCGCGCTGCGGGACACCGTGTCTGACCGTGGGCTTGTTTTTTCGCGTGGGACAAAGAAAGCCCACAGTCACAACACCCGTGACCGTGGCTACCCTCTCGAGGGGATGAAAGCCGCCATAAAGCGGATTCAACTGATGGCTACGAAACACATCATCTCCACGCACCTCGTGCTCGCCGCGACGATGCTGACATCCGCTTGCAGCACCGAGCAGAAGGTGAGCCAGGGATCACCCGTGGTGGTCCAGGGCGTGAACGTGGAGACGGTCCGGCTTAAGGAGACTCCGGAGATCTATCAGGCAGTAGGAACGGTTCGCTCCGCGACCTCCAGCGTGCTGGCCGCGCAGATCAGTGGCACGGTCCGCGAGATCCGAGTTAAGACCGGGGACCGGGTCCGTCATGGCGAGCTTCTGGCTTTACTGGATGATCGGAGCCCGCGTGCGCAACTCGGCGTCGCCGAAGCGGGGATTGAAGAGAGCGCGCAAGGGATGAGGGAGGTGGAGCAATCCCTTCAGGCAGCGACTGCCGATCGAGCTTTTGCCGAAGTGACTTACCGGCGCTACCAGGACTTACTGGCCAAGAACTCGGTGAGCCGCCAGGAATTCGATGGTGCTGAAGCGCGCTATAAGGCCGCGGTAGCGCAGGAGGCGGCTCTAGCAGCGAAGAAGAAACAGATGGCCGCGCGCGAGGAGCAGGCAAAGTCACAGCAGGAATCGGCGCAGGTCCTCGTCAGCTACTCACGCGTCGTCTCCCCCATCGATGGCGTGGTAACGGCCAAGTCGGTGGACGCAGGGACCGTGGTCATGCCCGGCACGCCCATCCTGACGGTGGAGGACACGGGGCACTATCGCCTCGAGGCCAGCCTGCCGGAAGGGTTTACGGCTAAGGTGCGCGTCGGGCAGAGAGTCACAGCAATGACCGCTCGCGGCGACTTCGAAGGGCGAGTGGTCGAGATCGTGCCCACCGCCGACGCCGCAAGCCGTACGTTTGTAGTCAAAGTGGAATTGCCAGACGACTGTGGCTGTCGCTCCGGTGAATACGGGAAAGCAGGATTCCCCATGGGCGACGAGAGGCGTTTGATCGTTCCGCGTTCCAGTTTGGTGGAGAGAGGCCAACTTGAGGGACTCTTTGTGGTGAACGCGCAGGGCCTCGTGGAATATCGGCTGGTGAAGACCGGCAAAAGCCTCGGTGATCGCGTGGAGATCGTTTCCGGTCTCACTGAGGGGGAGCGGGTGGCGACCTCACAAACCGACCGGCTGAGTGATGGCGTGCTGGTGGAAATGCGATGACTATAGCGAGCGCCTAAATTCTTGCTTACGGTGTCAGGCCACGGCTTCAGCCGTGCCACACCGGCCGGGAACAGTGTAGGGGCTTCAGCCCCTGTGGACCTCAGCGGCTAAAGCCGCAGTAATCAACCGCCCATGGTCGGCACGGCTGAAGCCTGGCTGAAGTCACGCCCTGATACACAGACTGCCGCACATGCGGAATTATTTGTTTCACCATGTCTGACAATCGACTGGGTTTCGCTGGCCGCGTCGCCCACTACTTCATCAACTCGAAACTCACCCCCTTGATCATGATCTTTGCCATCTTCCTGGGGGCCTTTGCCGTGCTCCAGACGCCCCGCGAAGAAGAGCCGCAGATCATCGTTCCCATGATGGATGTGTTCGTGGAGATGCCCGGTGCGACCGCTAAAGAAGTGGAAGAGCGCGTTACGACGCCCATGGAGAAGCTCATCTGGGAGATACCGGGGGTGGAGTATGTATATTCCATCACCCGGCCCGGACTGAGCATGGTGATCGTGCGGTACAAGGTGGGCGAGAAGGAAGAAGACTCCATCGTCAAGCTGTACAACAAACTCTATTCCCATTTCGACCTGATCCCACCCGGCGCCTCGAGGCCCCTGATCAAACCGCGCTCCATCGACGACGTACCCATCCTGGCGCTCACCCTCTGGAGCGGCCGCTACGACAGCTACACGCTGCGTCGCGTTGCTGCTGAGGTTGAGAGCGAAGTCAAGAGCATAGATGACGTTTCTCAGACGCAGCTCATCGGAGGTGAGAGACGACAGATTCGCGTCCTCCTTGATCCCTCGAAGATGGCGGGCTTCGGCGTGGCGCCGGCATCCATCATGCCCGCCGTGGAGCGAGCCAACCAGCGCCTCCAGGCAGGTCAGTTCGCTGCCGCCAACCAGGAATACGCGGTCGAGACCGGCGACTTCTTGGGCAATGCCGACGAGGTGGGGCAGGTGGTCATTGGCGTCTCCGCCGGGCGTCCCATCCACCTGCGGGATGTAGCGGAGATTCGGGACGGGCCCGAGGAGCCCGCTGACTACGTCCTCCTGGGTTTCGGGCGAGGGACTGCCGAACAAATCCGAAGCCACACCGGCGACTTCCCGGCCGTAACTATCACCGTCTCCAAGCGGAAGGGTAAGAACGCCGTCGTGGTCGCAGATCGCGCCCTTGAGAAAGTGGAGCGCCTGAAGACAACCGTCATCCCTTCCGGCGTTGAAATGACGGTCACACGAAACTACGGCGAGACGGCCCAGGACAAATCCAATGAGCTGCTGAAACACCTCTTGCTTGCCACCCTCTCGGTCACGGCTCTCATCGCCCTGGCGCTGGGCTGGCGCTCGGCGATGGTGGTGCTGGGGGCAGTGCCCGTGACCCTGGCTTTGACGCTGTTCATTTACTTCATTTATGGCTATACGCTAAACCGCGTCACACTGTTCGCGCTGATCTTCTCGATCGGCATTCTGGTGGACGACGCCATCGTGGTGGTGGAGAACATCACGCGCCATTTTCACTTACCTCAGAACAAGGGTCGCCCTTTGACGGACGTAGCCGTCGAGGCTGTGGATGAGGTAGGGAACCCAACGACGCTGGCCACTTGGACGGTGATTGCGGCCATTCTACCGCTGGCCTTCGTGGGCGGGCTGATGGGCCCTTACATGCGGCCTATTCCTATCGGTGCCTCACTGGCCATGCTGTTTTCCCTGTTCATTGCGTTTGTCATTTCGCCCTGGGCGGCCTTGCGGATGCTTGCTGGAGCCAAGTCGAAGCACGCGGAAGAAGAAGAGGGAGACGAGGGCTGGACCACGCGCATCTACCGCCGGATTATGGAGCCCCTGCTGGCGGATGCGAAAAAGCGGCTAGGGTTTCTCGCGGGGGTCGTGCTGCTTTTGATGCTCGTGATGCTGCTGCCTCTCTTGAAGATTGTCCGGGTGAAGATGCTGCCTTTTGACAACAAGAGCGAGATGCAAGTGATCATCGACATGCCCGAAGGCACCACTCTGGAGCAAACCACACGAGTGGCACGCGACGTAGCGCGCCGTGTGGCGCAGGAGCCGGAAGTGATCAATTACCAGGTCTATGCCGGGACCTCGGGCCCCTACAACTTCAACGGCCTGGTACGCCATTACTTCCTGCGTCAAGGCGCGAACCAAGCGGACATTCAGGTGAATCTGCTGCCCAAGAGCAAGCGTTCCGGGCAGAGCCACGACATCGCCAAAAGAGTTCGAGAGGCCGTTACGCCCATCGCGCAAAAGTACGGCGCCAAGCTAAAAGTAGCGGAGATTCCGCCCGGCCCGCCGGTCATTCAGACGCTGGTGGCCGAGGTGTATGGTCCGGAGCATTCCCAGCAGATCGAGGTGGCGCGCCAGGTGCGCGACATTTTCAAGCAGACCCCTGGGGTAGTGGATGTGGACTGGATGGTCGAAGAGCCCCAGGCAGAATACCGCTTCGTGGTGGACAAGGAGAAGGCTGCCCTCAACGGCATTAGCGCCGATCAGGTCTCGAGCGCCTTGCGCCTGGCCCTGAGTGGCACAGTAGCAGGTCTCGCTCACCAGCCTAAGGAAAAAGAAGACGTTGACATTGTTCTGCAGTTGCCGCGGGCCGAGCGAACGAGTGTGACTGGCTTGGGCGAGCTTCGTCTGGTCTCCTCGAGCGGTGCCTTGGTGCCGCTCGGCGAAGTGGTACGAGTGGAGCAAGGAACAATTGAGGAGAGCATCTACCACAAGAACCTGAAGCGCGTCGTCTACGTCACCGGAGACGTGGCCGGCACAGAGGAGAGCCCGGTTTACGCCATTCTGAACTTGTCCAAGGGCCTCGACGCATTGCGCGCGCCGGGCGGATACTCCATCGAGCGCTACGCCACGCACCTGCCGTTCATGACCAACCGGATCTCGATGAAGTGGGATGGCGAGTGGCACATCACTTACGAGGTATTCCGCGATCTGGGATTCGCCTTTGCGGTGGTCCTGGTGTTGATCTACGTAATCGTCGTCGCCTGGTTCCAATCGTTCCGCGTGCCCCTGGTCATCATGGCCCCAATTCCGTTGACCCTGGTGGGCATCCTCCCCGCCCACGCCCTCCTGGGCGCGTTTTTTACCGCCACATCGATCATAGGGTTTATTGCCGGCGCCGGCATCATCGTACGCAACTCCATCATCCTGGTCGATTTCATCGAACTGCGACGGCGGCAGGGGATGAGCTTGGAGCAAGCTGTGGTGGACGCCGGGGCCGTACGCTTCCGTCCCATGCTGCTGACGGCCGCAGCGGTGGTGGTGGGCGCTTTTGTAATCCTGTTTGACCCTATCTTCCAGGGCCTGGCCATTTCGCTGATGGCGGGCGAAGTAGCGTCCACGTTGCTCTCTCGCATGGCAGTGCCGGTGCTTTATTACCTGCACGCTCGCCACGGCAAGGCGACACTGCGGCTATAGGGCCGACCCCTTGGGTCGGGCTTTTGGCCGGGGCAGGCCCGGCCCTACATGGGAGATATCAAGGGACAAGCCCTGCCCACGCAGATTACTTTGAAGGAGAAACATACGATGGATATCAACCGGTGGCTGCGATTAATCGCGGGGAGTCTCGTACTGGCGAGCCTCCTTCTAGGCTACTACGCCAATCCGAAGTGGTTCTGGTTTACGGGCTTTGTGGCGTTGAACCTCGTCCAGTCGGCCTTCACGAACTGGTGCCCGATGATGACCTTCCTGCGCAAGCTCGGCGTGCGGCCCTAACGCCAGCCACCATCTGTGGCCCCGAAGGCGACGGACTATCCTGAGCCTGGGCAACGCCGAGAGGGTCGGGAGGCCAGCGAGCCCTGAAGGGGTGCGCCAATGAATGCTGGCTTCACCCGAGGTTGACGAGGTTAACCGGAAGTTGTCGCTCGCGACCTGCACGACTATTGTCGGACTGGCAGGCACGCCTGCCTGCAGGTGGGTCAGTGCAAAACATGATGGTCGCCCGTCACCCAACAAGATTCGCTGGGAGGAATTTAATGAGCAACCGAAGATCTACCTATCTTACTGCCGGCTGTACGCTGCTACCCTGGCTCTCGCGGCGCTCGGCGCGCCCCGGAACCCCTGGATTCGGGCGCAGGTGATCACGCCCGAACAACTGGCCAAGGAACTTCGCGAAGACGTGCGACCAGGCCCGCTCAGCCTTGGACCAACTTCAGGCGCCTGTCATCTTCTGCGACCGGGATCTACAAGGCGGTGAATGGCGGGATGTCGTGCAAGTCTTGGCGTCGTCACCCCACCGTGCTTGCGTCATTCTGACATCGAGGGTGGTTGATGACTACTTGTGGAACGAGGTGGTGCAAAGAGGAGGTTACGATGTCCTCCCGAAGCCCCTCCGAGAAGAAGACGTCGTCCGGGCAGTCAGGCTGGCATGGTCGTACTGGAACACTGCCAGGAGAACTTCGGTGTTCCCGGCCAGCGATCGTGATGCTGGCAGAATCAGGAAATGATACCCTTCCGCACAGCGTATAAAATCAGCTCCGCGAAGCTGTGTAGAGTCAGTTTATCTTGCAGATTCCTGCGGGGTGTCTCGACCGTGTAAAGGCTGAGGTCCAGCACAGTCGCAAT
>DATJKY010000398.1:0-8291 GCA_035490955.1 Terriglobia bacterium
ACGCGCTCTTACAGCGATGTGGCGCGTGCTATTGGCCAACCCAGGGCAGTCCGTGCCGTTGCTCACGCCTGTGCCACTAATCCCGTGGCCGTGGTGATTCCTTGCCACCGCGTGGTGGGAAAGGACGGGAATCTCCATGGCTATCGCTGGGGTCTCGAGCGCAAGCAACAGTTGTTAGCGTTGGAACGGCGGACCACGGAGAATGCTTCTGCCTCAGCGGCTAAGTCAGAAACCGGCGGTGCCCGGCGGTGATGGGCTGGCACGGCTCTGCCGCCTGCAGTGCGGAAGGGCTTAAGTCCTTCCGAACCTCAGGCTCAAGATTAAACTCCTTGGAGCCGCATTGGCCGGTGCCCACCGATTCTTTCATGCTTCTGAGCCTTTCCGCACAGCAGGCGGCAGAGCCGCGGTTTTTTTCACACCTTCCAAGGGGCGCCGGCAGCCCTCTGGTTGTTTTCATGCTGGCCAGTGGGCTTGGTTCGTTTACTCGAGGGTGAAGTTGACGTCGATCTCGGTGATGACCTCGACGGGGTCACCGTTCAATAGTGTAGGCTGGTAACGCCAGCGTGCGACAGCGTCGATTGCCGCCTTCACCAGCAAGGGGTGCCCGGCAAGAACTCTCAAGTTCCGAATAGTTCCGCCTGTCCTGATCACGGCCTCCAAGCGGACAACTCCCTGGATGCGAGCCATTTTCGCCAGGGGAGGATACTCGGGCTTGACCTGGAAGATAAGCTTGGCGGCTTCCACCTGCCCTCCCACACGAATTGGAATCGGTCTTGGCTTCGTCGTATTCACTTCCTGCGGAGGGAGCGGTGGTGGACCGATCGGCCCGATTCCGTAAGGGACCCAACCCGTTCCTCCGGAAATACTGTCGGGAACAAGGCCAGCTACCCCGCCCGGTGCCTCCGGCGCAACTTCGGGTTGGTCTCGGATCACCGCAATGATCCTGGGGACCTTCACCGGAGCGGTTAACAGTTCCCTTTGCGAGATGCGCCGGATCGACCGCATCGCTGTGCTTCCCCTCGGCAGAGCAGGCGCGGGTGGGGCCGGGGGGGCCAGAATCATCCCGCTTAAAGTCGCTCGCGGCAAGGCTGCAGTGTAAATCAGCGGAATTAACAGCAGCGTGCCGATCAGGGCCATCTCCAAAAGGTAAGCCACTGGCATTGTCACTCGCTTCCAATTCTGTGTTCGCGCCGCTGAATAGCTCGAGTAGAGGACGAACCCGAAGAGGTTCGTCAGCAACACCAGGCTTGTCCACGCCCACGCGCGCAGTCCCAACCGTCGTGCATCCGCATGCACGTAGCACAGCATCAAGGTGTAGAACATCAGGGTTACGCCGGCAACCGATGACTGAGCCGCCAGCACCGGCCCGCGGCTCGACACGAAAAGCAATGGCAAGAGGCGTAGAGCCGCGAGAAATCCTGTGGAGGCTGAGGCAAGGGCGATAACGTAATGGCGGCGCGCCAATACGGGGGCGCACCAGGGCGAGGAGTCAAGCATCGTGTCGTTGAACATAGGAGACCTCAAGGCTGTTCGTAGTCATTGGTCCGTGGTCAGTTGTTCCAATTCGGACCCCTCCTCCAGGGTTCGGTGCTGTACATTGAATTATTATTACTCATCAAGTATCTTCACAGTCTTAATAGAACCTAGTTCTCTCAAGCTTCTTTTTCTGCCACTATAGACACCAAGTCGCCTGCCGGTGTTTCAGTATTTTCGATCTTTTCGGGTAGCGCAGAGTTTTGCCTTTTAAACTCTGCGGTTCTTGGTCAAGAAAAGGGCCGCAGAGTCTCCAAAAGCGGGAAACTCTGCGCTACCCTCTGCCCGATAGCTGGTTGGTGAAGGCCGACCGCTGACTGCCGGCAGCGCCAGTGTGCCATAATGGCCGCAAGTATGATGCGATTCGCCGAAGTTTGTGACGCTGTGGCTGGCACGACCAGGAAAATCGAAAAGGTCAGCCTGGTGAGTGAGTACCTTCGTTCCCTCCCCGTCGATGACGCGGCGCGTGCTGCTCTGTTCCTGACGGCGAGGGCTTTCCCGAGGTCGGAAGAGAAGGTCTTGGCGGTGGGTGGGTCGATTGTGTGGCGCGCACTTAGCCGCCTCGTCAACGTGGAGGGTGGCGAACTGGAGGCTACGTATCGCAAGCATGGTGATCTGGGCGACACGACGCAGGAGGTGTTGAGCGCCCCTGGTCATTTATCGCCCGCGGCGGGCCTCACTCTCGAGGAAGTTGAGGCCGCCTTTAAGCAACTGGCGGGTCGCCGCGGTTCGGCACAGAAACAGGCTTTACTCGAGGAGTTAATCAGGCGCGCCAGGCCCCGTGAGGCCAAATACCTGGTAAAGGTGTTGACCGGCGAGCTCCGCATTGGCCTGAAGGAGACCCTGGTGGAAGAAGCCATCGCCCTGGCTTTCAATCAACCCCTGGGCGACGTCCAGCGCGCCAACATGTTCACGGGCAATATTCCCGCCACAGTCCGCCTGGCGGCGACTGGCACGCTTGCCAGGGCTTCCTTGCACCTCTTTCATCCTGTCAGCTTCATGCTGGCCAGTCCGGCCGACACCTCCGAAGAAATGGCTGACTCTTTTCCGCAAGGCGCCTTGGTGGAAGACAAATTCGACGGCATTCGCGCCCAGGTTCACAAAAGTGGAGACAGAGTCAGGCTATTCTCGCGCACGCTGGATGAAATCGTCGAATTCTCCGAGTTGGCGACGCCCCTGAAGGCACCGCCGGGTGAGTTCATCCTGGACGGCGAGATTGTGGGGTGGCGGAACGGTAGCCCGCTTCCTTTCACCCAACTGCAGCAGCGTCTGGGGCGGAAGCGGCCGGAGTTGTTCCTGCCCTTGGAAATACCCGTCAGCTTCACGGCCTTTGACCTGCTTTACCAAGACCATCAAGTCTTGCTCGATTTGCCGCTTACGGAACGCCGGCGGCGGCTGGAGACCCTGCTCGCGAACGCCCCGGCTCCCGCTATGCAGCTCTCGCGGCCTGTGATGTGCGCGTCGGCCGGAGAACTTCAGCGGGCCTTCGATGCCGCTCTTGAGCGCGGCAACGAGGGCATAATGGCCAAGGCCCCCGAATCAGCCTACACGCCGGGGCGCCGTGGCCGTTCCTGGCTAAAGCTAAAGCGTCCTATGGCCACGCTGGACGTCGTGGTAACGGCGGTAGAATACGGTCACGGCAAGCGTCATGGGTTGCTCTCGGACTACACTTTCGCCGTGCGGGCTGGAGAGCGGTTGCTCAACATTGGCAAGGCCTACTCTGGACTAACGGACACGGAGATCGTTCAGTTCACCGAATACTTCAAGCAACACACGCTCGAAGACCAGGGCTTCCGACGCACGGTTGAGCCGGCCGTGGTGCTGGAAGTGGCGTTCAACAACATCCAGCGCTCAGCCCGGCACGAAAGCGGCTACGCACTGCGGTTTCCGCGCATCGTCCGTCTGCGCCCCGACAAGTCAGTGACGGAGATTGATGCTTTGGAACGTGTGAAGGAACTTTACGAGCGCCAGCGTGTCAAGCAATAGGAGGGAGTCACCGCAGATATCTACACTATCAGGCTGATGGAAAAGACGCCGACGATGTCATCCCGAGCGAAGCGAGGGATCTGCTTTTGTTTGTTTTCAGCAAGAAACAGCAGATTCCTCGCTGCGCTCGGCATGACAGGGCTTTTTTCATCAGCCTGCTAGCTAGCCTAGAGTTCGAAGGAAAGCGTTCTGATTGGAATCCCGGCTCGCGCGGCCCTTTAGGTCTGCGACTGGAGTTTTGGACATTTGCGGGCGGAGCCCGCCTTGGAGTGCGGCAGCGCAGCTGCCGCTTTGATCCCGCGAGCTTGCTCGTGGCCTCATTCCCCAAGGTAAATGTGCACCGTTCAACGGCCAGCAAGCTGGCCTGAGCGAAAGCGGTAGCAAGCTACCGCAGTCCAGAGCCGGACCTTCGGTCCGTGCAAGCGCAGAGAATGACTATGCCGAAGGAAAGCGTTCTGATTGGGGTTGACATTGGCGGAACCAAGACAGCGGTGATCGCTTCTCTGAAGCCTCCGGCCACAATCGACCGCATCGAATTCCCAACACGACCGGAAAGGGGTGCCGAGCCTGCACTTAAACTCATCAAGCAGGGAATTAGCGATTTACTGTCCAGGCGCAGGTTAAAACGTACTGCCATCCGCGCCATTGGCGTTAGTTGCGGTGGGCCGCTCGACCGCATCCGCGGTGTGATCCAAGCGCCGCCTAACCTCTCCACCTGGGTTGACATTCCGATCAAGGCGATCCTGGAAGCGGAGTTCGAGACCCGGTGCCAGGTGGAGAACGACGCCAACGCCGGCGCCGTCGCCGAGCATCGTTTTGGGGCGGGACGCGGGTGCCGAAACATGATTTTCATAACCATGGGCACAGGCTTCGGAGCTGGGATCATTTCCGACGGACGCCTCTACCATGGTGCTAACGATATGGCGGGAGAAATAGGCCACGTCCGGCTGACCCGTTCCGGACCGATCGGGTACTACAAGGCGGGCTCTGTCGAAGGCTGGATCAGCGGGGGAGGGATAGCCCAGGTCGCCGAAATGGCCGTTGCTGCCGGGCGGAGGAGAGGCGAGAGGACTGTGCTTGCCGAACAACTTCAGCGCGGGAAACCTATTACGGCTCGCGACGTCGCACTGGCTGCGCAAAACGGAGATGTGGTCGCCTCACGCATCATTCACTCCACAGGCAGGCGACTCGGACAGGTCTTGGCCATGCTCGTGGACATCCTGAATCCCGAGCGCATTGTGATTGGTGGCTTGGCCATGCGATTGGGGGACGCTCTGCTCTGCCCGGCCCGCAACGTGATACAGCGTGAAGCTCTCGCTCCTTCGGCGGCGACTTGCGAGGTTGTGCCCGCGGCCCTCGACGAACGGATTGGCGACGTGGCGGCTCTCTGCGTAGCAATGGGCCTGTGATACAGGTCTTGAATCAGCTTTCATCTCAGGCCTAAATTCAGGGCTCCTGACATGGGGCGTTCGAGCCCACGAATCTGTTAACGGTCCTGCAACGGGTGCGCACTCAATCGTGCATCGGTGCTTTTTCTATCTGCCCCCGTCGGGGGCCAACCGTGAGTAGCCGTAGGTACAACCTACGGACGCCATCACGCCTCATCGCCCTAACCCCTAACCCTGCAAGGAGTTGACAACGGCCATTTGTCCGGCCCCGTCAGGGCCGGGGTGATTTTTGTGGGCCTCCGCGTCCCGTAGGTTTCACCTACGGATACTCACGGTGTCCCGCTTCGTGGGACCGCTAAACGTGTGAAAGAATTCCCAGACGAACGAGGCTGTCCGCGTGTCCCACGTTCGTGCCCGCGTGTTTCGGACCGGATCCGGTGGAATGGCGACGGTCACGAGGCCCACGGTCAGAAAAACGCTGACCCGTGGCTACCAGGTATGTCCTTCGCCCCGCGGAAAGACCCCACCCACTTTCCTTTGCGGATTCAGGACCTTAGCGTTTCGATCCTGCGGCCAACGGCGCCTCCAGCTTGAGAGAAATTGATAAACTGGCTCGCCTTAGTTCAAAAATGGGAGAGTGTGTAAGACAGACTGAGAGACTGAGACACTGAACGGGGCTGCTAACCGCAGTTCATTCTGTGTTAGAGTCGGGAGCGCTGATTTGTATCGCTGTCGCGCCGGCTCGGAGCCGGCATTTCTATCCCGATGCACCAGCAAGTCGGGTGTTATGGGATCTGGTAGGGTCTATGAGGCTAAACGCGTACCTCGTGAAGAGTACGGTGGTAGCCGCCTTGGGCGGCCTGCTGTTTGGATTCGACACGGCGGTGATTGCCGGCACAACCCGCGCTTTGAGCGAGACCTATCAACTCTCGCCCGGATCACTAGGGTTAACGGTCTCCATTGCCCTCTGGGGCACGATTTTCGGCGCGATGCTGGCGGGAATCCCGGCGGACCGATATGGCCGGCGTGACAGCCTGCGAGTGCTGGCCACCTGTTATCTGATTTCGGCCCTAGGTTGTGCCTTCGCGTGGAATTGGGGCGCCCTGGTGGTGTTCCGCTTCATCGGCGGGGTGGGAATCGGCGGCTCCTCCGTCGTCGGGCCTATGTATATTGCGGAGATTGCGCCTGCCAAGTGGCGTGGGCGGCTGGTGGGTTTCTTCCAGTTCAACGTGGTTGTGGGCATCCTGCTAGCCTATTTTTCCAACTACGTCATCGGCCTCGAAGGATTCGGATTCCTGGAGTGGCGATGGAAACTCGGTGTGGCTGCTGTTCCTGCTGCCTTGTTCCTGTTGATGCTCTTCCGCATACCGCGCAGTCCCCGCTGGCTGGCCAAGATGGGGCGGGTGGAAGAGGCGCGAGAAGTGCTCCGGCTGACCGGGGAGGAGAACTTCGAACAGGAGTTGCAGGAAATCGTTGAATCGGTCCACCTTGAGCGCCACGTGGAGGAACCGCTTTTCTCGTGGAAATACCGGCTACCCATCTTCCTCGCCATTGCCACGGGCATGTTCAACCAACTCTCCGGAATCAACGCCGTCCTCTACTACCTCAACGACATCTTCGCCCGCGCGGGCTTCAGCAAGGTATCCAGTGATCTTCAGGCGGTGGCCATCGGAGCGACGAACCTTGCGGCCACAATCATCGCCATGTCGGTCATCGACAAGCTCGGCCGCAAGAAGCTGCTGCTGATTGGCTCGGTGGGTTGCGCGGCGTCGCTCGCCGGGGTTGCGTCGGTCTTTCTTTCCGGACGGCATGAAAATGTCCTGGTCTGGATGTTGGTTGGCTTTATCGCCTCCTTCGCATTTTCGCAAGGCGCGGTAATCTGGGTGTACCTCGGTGAAGTCTTCCCCAACCTGGTCAGGGCCAAAGGACAGAGCCTGGGCAGTTTCTCACACTGGTTCATGAACGCGCTGATTTCCGGGATTTTCCCGGTGATGGCGGAGTCCTCCGGCGCCTATCCGTTCATGTTTTTCTCCGCCATGATGGTGCTGCAGTTCTTTGTGGTTCTTTTCGTGTTTCCCGAAACCAAGGGTGTGTCTCTGGAGGAGATGCAGCGCAAGCTGGGGATCGCCTAACTGAGATCAGTGGCTAGTCTAGTGTGCCACTAACCACTAGCCACTGGGTTTATTATGTTTGGAGCGGTGGAAGCCGGAGGCACAAAGTTTGTATGCGCGGTGGGAACCGGCCCACAGGACCTGCGCGCCCGCCTTGAATTCCCAACCACGTCACCCCGAGAAACCATCGGCCGGGTGATAGCGTTCTTCGAGGAGCAGGGGAAACGCGAGGCGCTCTCGGCCGTTGGCATCGCCTCGTTCGGCCCGATCGATGTGAGCCCTGAGTCGCCGTTTTGGGGGCATATTACTTCCACGCCAAAGCCTGGGTGGCAGGACGTGGATCTGGCAGGGCCGATCGGGCGCGGTCTCAACCTGCCCGTTGCTTTCGATACGGACGTGAACGTTGCAGCACTCGGCGAGCGTGAATGGGGCGCAGCCCAAGGGCTTGATACCTTCGTCTACATAACCGTAGGCACCGGGATTGGCGGCGGTGGAATGGTGGCAGGGCGATTGATGCATGGAGTGCTGCACCCGGAGATGGGCCACATGCGGATTCCACACGACCGCCAGACTGACCCTTTCCCGGGAGCCTGCCCGTTTCACGGCGACTGCTGGGAAGGGCTGGCCGCCGGTCCTGCGATCGAGGCTCGTTGGGGTGGCAAGGGTCAACACCTGCCGGCGAACCATCAGGCCTGGGAACTCGAGGCGCACTACTTGGCGCTAGGCGTGAACAACCTTGTCTGTACCGTCTCTCCTCAGCGGATTATCCTCGGCGGCGGTGTGATGCGGCAAGCAGGCTTGTTCGGTTTGGTGCGGAGAAAAAGTCTCGAATTGCTGAACAGCTACATCCAAGTTTCCGCAATTACCGAGCATATCGAGGAATACGTCGTACCGCCCCGGTTGGGGGATAACGCCGGAGTTCTGGGAGCGATTGCCCTGGCGTCGATAAAGGCGGCGACAACTGGCGAGTGACCAGAAGGTGGTGGGCTAGGTTGCACCTACGGCTATTCACGGTCGGCCCCTAGCGGGGCCACATCAAATAACGCTTATGCGACTCCGCCCGAGATATGCCTTGACGTCGCACGGGCAGCCTGCCCGACCTGTCGGGGTCGCATCGTGACGGTCATGGTCAAGATGGCGCCGTCACAACACGGGCTAAGCCATGTTTGACCATCCCTTGCAGAACGGGCTATAGTGAAGTGAGTTCGAGCCTCGCTGCGAAATAGGTGCAAGGATGGCTGGCCCAACTAACGGGAAACCGTTCGCGCGCAGG
>DATJKY010000399.1:0-5644 GCA_035490955.1 Terriglobia bacterium
GTACACATACTTGGATCAATTGGCGCAACTACTTGAACAAGTTCGCCCCGCAGTTGTTTCACTAAGAGCTGAGATCCAAACTCGAAGTGCCGGGTCTACGGCCTGAACTGAAGATCGGCTTTGCCCGTCTGAGGGTCCACCGGCACTGATACATGCTCCTGAACGATCAGCCACTTGCCACCGCTCTTTCGGTATACATCGGTGACACGCACGGTCCCGTCATTCAATCCGCCAGCTTTCATTTTCGCGATATGGTGCTGGAAGCTGTAGCTGTAGGCTAAGTTCCCGTCGACGTTTACTGTAAAGTCGTTCACCTCGAACGTAACTGGACCGTCGATGGCAGCGAAGAGGCCTTGCCAATCCTTTTTGTAGGCATCCCAACCGAGGTATTCGCGGCGAGGCACAACGTCGAAAAAGACCAGATTCCCGGAGTGCTCGTAATTCGCCATAACCCCGTCCACGTCTTTAGCTCTAAAAGCATCGGCAAAGCGACGCTCCAAGGTACGAATTTGGGCCTCATCGTTCGGTGTTGCGGAAGAGCTTATGCGAACGCCGAAGAAGAGAACTGTGAACACGGTAACGGCCAGGAACGGCCATGAAATACACGATACTCGAAACATAACATCCTCCTTGCGACTGTTTCGACCGGTGTGGGCCTGTCGACTGCCTGGGCTCTCGGCTTACGCGTAAATGCCACGCAGCTTCATGCTGAAGGCTACACGATCGATGGCGAGCATGTAAGCGGCGATGCGGTTGTTGACGTTGTGTTTCTCGCCGTACTGGACCACATCATTGAATGCCGACACCTGAATCAGCCGCAGCTTCTCGTTTACATCGCTCTCCAGCCAGAAATAGCCCTGCCGGTCCTGGACCCACTCGAAGTAGGAGACAGTCACACCGCCGGCGTTGGCTAAAATATCGGGCACGACGAACACGCCGCGGTCGAAGAGGATTTCGTCCGCCGGAGCCGTGGTGGGGCTGTTAGCCCCTTCCACCAGGATGCGTGCTTTGATTCGATCTGCATTCCGGCTGGTAATGACGCTCTCTTTGGCGGCGGGTAGAAGTACGTCGCAATCCTGCTCCAGGATTTCCATGTTGCCAATGCTCTCGCCGCCGGGGAATTCTTGCAGGGTCTTGTTCTCCTCGACGTACTCGAGCAAGGAAGGAATGTCCAGGCCCTGAGTGTTCCAGACTCCGCCGCTGATGTCAGCGACTCCAATCACCTGGTAACCGGCCTCGTGCATCAGCCGGGCGGCCTGAGAGCCCACGTTGCCAAAGCCCTGAATGATCACCCGGGTTGATTCGCGGCGGCGGCCGAAGCGCTTCAGGGCCTGATCGGTGACGATCATGCAGCCGCGGCCCGTAGCCTCTTTCCGGCCATGCGAACCGCCCAGGTCTACCGGCTTGCCTGTGACGACGGCTGTGGTTGTGTGCCGGACGTGCATGGAATAGGTGTCCATGATCCATGCCATGATCTGCTCGTTGGTATTCATGTCCGGAGCAGGCACGTCGCGCTCCGGGCCGATGTAGTCCAGAATTTCCGCCGTGTAGCGACGCGTGATCCGCTCCAATTCTCCATTCGACAGCCTCTGCGGGTCGCAGACCACTCCGCCTTTTGCTCCACCAAAAGGAATGTTCACCACGGCACACTTCCAGGTCATTTCCGCGGCCAAGCCGCGAACCTCGTCCAGGGTGACGTCGGGTGCGTACCGCACTCCGCCCTTGCAGGGGCCGCGGGCGATGCTGTGCTGCACCCGGTAGCCGTCAAATACTTCAAGCTGGCCGTCGTCCATGCCGACGGGAATATGTACGATGATTTCGCGATTGGGCGTGCGCAGGTACTTCTCCAGACCTGGATCCAGGTTCAGTTTTCTGGCCGCCACATCAAAACGAGCGGCCATGGATTCATAGATGCTAAGTTCCTTCTCAGTTTCAACCACCTTCATAACGCCCCCAAAAGGATTGATTCAATGAGTGATTGAGCGATTGACCGGACCAATTCACCATTCCCCTTCTTGACTTGTGGGATAAGTATAACAAATGACGATTCAAGCTTCTAGCCACTGCGCTACGAATTCTGAATTGCGACTGGTGGGTAACATGCTCTGGCCTTGTGCAGTGTTTCCAATTTCGATGTTCATCATTCATCGAACACCCATCATGGGGACAGCTCCCCTTCCCAGCGGGCGATCACGGCCGCAGCCAGGCAGTTTCCGACTACATTGACCGAGGTGCGAGCCATATCCATTAGCTGATCGACACCCAGGAGTATCAAGGCAGGCTCGGTGGGCAAGCCGAATGAAGGTAGGGTAGCCAGCAGAACCACGAGCGACCCTCGCGAGACTCCCGCCACGCCTTTGCTCGCGAGCATTAACGTGAGCATCATGACGAGTTGCTGACGAACCGTGAGGTGAAGGCCGGCAGCCTGAGCCACAAAAATGGACGCCAGGGACAAATACAGTGTGGCCCCGTCCAGATTGAAGCTGTAACCGGTGGGAATCACGAAGGCGACTGTTGGCCGTGGCACACCGAAGGCTTCCATGGATTCCATAGCGCTGGGAAGTGCTGCCTCAGAGCTTGAAGTCGCGAAAGCAATGGACACGGGCTCGACAATGGCCTCCACGAAGGCGCGCCACGGGATCCTGGCCAGGAGTGCTACCGGCAGAAAAACCAGCAGGAAGAGAGCAAGGAGGGCGATGTAGAAGGTTCCGAGCAGCTTGATGAGGTTGGCCAAGACGCCTAGCCCCGTGTGACCGATGGTGTAAGCGACTGCCGCGCCCACACCCACGGGAGCGAACAGCATGACTATGTTCGTAAACTTGAACATCGCGTCGGTCAGACCTTCGGCAAACCGAAGCATCGGACGTCTTTTGGGCTCGCTTAATAGCCCCACCGCAATCGCAAAGATAATGCTGAAGACGACGACTTGGAGGACCTGACCTTCCGCTACCGACTGGGCGATGTTCTCCGGGAAAGCATGCAAGATGATGTCCCCCGGGGACATCGCGGCTGGCTTCACAGCGCTTACCTGCTCGGCTAGGGTACTGGACGGCTGCACTCCTACTCCAGCCTTGCTGAGGTTGATGGCCACCAAGCCGATAAAAAGGGCCGCAGTGGTCACCAGTTCGAAGTAGATAAGGGCTTTGAATCCCAGCCGGCCCACTTTCCTCAAATCGGCATGTCCGGCGATCCCGCTCACCAGCGTCCCAAACAGCAGAGGCGCGATGATCGTCCTTATCAGCCGCAGGAAGATCTGGCTCAGGAACCTCAGCTTCACAGAAAAAGCTGGCGCGTCGTGGCCCATCTCGACACCGACCAGCATGGCGACAAGGATCCAGGCGGTCAGCGAACGGTGTGCCCCGGCGTACCCCACGAGTGCTGCCAGCGCGATCCATCGAAGCGCCAACAACGTAGTGCCGGGCACACGAAGCCCGTGGTCGCGGGCGAAGCCCAGGAACAGAGCGAAGCCAAAAACCAGCAGAGCGGCGGTCAGCAAGACGGTTTTCGCCGACAATCCATTGTCGCGCGCCATGAAGGGGGCAAGTTACGATTGGGGAGGGTGTGAAGTCAACTCCAATCCCAAATTAGCGAAAGGTCGATTGCTAGAAGCCCTGCGACGATCAGTCTGCGGAGAGAAGGTCTTCGCACCTAGGAGCTTGCGGACAAAGCCACCCTGGAGCGCGGTAGCGCGAGCTCCCTTTCGCAACCGGCATGGCCTGGCAGCGGCAAGGCCGTCAGGGCCAAAGGCGGCAGCTCAGCTGCCCCAGCCCAAGGCGCCTCCGGCGCAAGGCGGGTACCTAATGGACGCCAGTTACGGCCGCAAACGCTTCGGACGGCCGCGAGGAAGGGCGAGTTTCAACCTGGGGACACTCGACGAGAGTCCAAGAGTTCTTCTCGCGCAGCAGGCGAGAGACCAGGGCGTAGTGCATGGCATGGCCGGCGCGTTCAGCGACGACATGGCCGATCAGGGGATGGCCCAGCAGCGCCAGATCGCCGATCAGGTCGAGAACCTTGTGGCGGCAAAACTCGTCCGGAAACCGCAGGCCCTCGGGATTCATCACCCCCTCCCGCGTCAGCACCACTGCGTTTTCAAGCGTCCCGCCGCGGATCAGACCACTGTTGCGCAGTCTCTCAACTTCTTCCAGGAAGCCAAAGGTGCGCGCCGGGGCAACTTCAGCCTCGTAACCTCCGTTCGCAGGCACGAAGTCCATTGATTGCTCGCCGATCAAAGCGTGTGAGAACTCGATTCGGCAGGTAATGCGCAGTCGGTCGGCGGGAAAGACCGAAACTCTTCTGTTAACCTCCACCACCTCCACCGGCCTTAACACCTTGACATAAGTTCGCCGCGCCCGCTGCTGTTTGAGACCTGCCTGCTGGATCAGTCGCCAGAAGGGGAGCGCACTCCCGTCGATTATAGGCACTTCGAGGCTATCTATATCGATAAAGACATTGTCAACGCCCGACGCCGCCAGGGCCGAGAGCAGATGCTCGGTAGTCGAGATCAACACGCCCTTCTTCATCAGGCTGGTGGCGTAACTGACGCGGGCAACGTTCTTGGCTCGCGCTTCGATGGTGAAGCCTTCCAGGTCGATCCTTCGGAAGACGATGCCCGTGTTGGCGGGAGCGCGGCTGAGGCGCAGGTGGACGCGAGCTCCAGTGTGCAGTCCAACGCCATAGATAGTCGCTGGCGAAGCCAAAGTGTGTTGGTAGGTCAAAATTGCGGCTCCACGGACTTCGGTAGCAATCATCTTTCCAGACGATTCAGGAAATCACAAAGCTAATGGATACAGCACATCGGAGCCCATAAGCTAACAGGGACCTTCCGGAAAGTGTGGCAATCCTACCACAATTGGGCTGAGGCGAAACTCAGTCTAGAGACAGAGATCAGATCGACCGTACCGGCATGGCCACAATATCATCGACAGCGGGAACCTCGCGCATCATGAACGGTTCGCCGTATCGGACGCCGATCATCAGGCCAAAATGGCGAGCCAGCGACCCCACTCGCTCGCGCAGGTCTGAACGGGAGGGAAAGAGGTTGTGCACGTCCTTGCGGGGCGAGAACTGTGAACCGTAGCAGAGAATGGATTTGAGCTTCTTTTCGAACTGCGTAGAAATGTCCACCACAAAGCTGGGCCGGATCGAAGGCACGTACAGGCTGGCATAAATAATCTTGTGCGGACGGTGGGGCCTCCCCTCCAACCGTAGTTTGACCAGTCCCGCCAGGAAACATGCCTCGTAGCCGATCTGCCCGGCCGTGTAGTGGTCCGGATGACGCCCTTCCCAGTAGGGCAGGATCACCGTACGTGGGTGCAGCTCTCTGATCTTCTGCGCGATGAGCAGTTTGTGCTCGCGGACGTCTTCGATGCCGGCGTCCGGAAGCCCGAGATTGGCGCGGTGGACAATGCCCATTACCCGCGACGCCCGGCTTGATTCTTTCTGCCGTAATGAGGGGCTCCCCCGCGTGCCCGACTCCCCGGCGGAAAGGTCCAGGATGCCGACGCGGTATCCCGCCTCCACCATCCTGATCACCGTGCCGCCACAGGTCAGTTCAACGTCGTCAGGGTGCGCTGCAATGGCAAGTATGTCGAGGTCCATGGTCCGTTTGTGGTCAAGGTGCTGGGGTTAGGCACCCTGGAGTCGC
>DATJKY010000400.1:0-15968 GCA_035490955.1 Terriglobia bacterium
AAGCTGGCTTTGCAGTACCATCCTGATCGCAACCCGGAGAACAAGGATGAGGCCACGGAAAAATTCAAACAGATCAGTGAAGCGTATAGCGTCCTTGCTGATCCCCAAAAGCGCGCTATGTACGATCGGTATGGGCACGCCAGTGTGAGCGGAGGCGCTGGGGCCGGGGCTTGGCCCGATTTCTCCTCCACCATATTCTCGGATTTCGAAGACATCTTTGGCGACTTGTTTAGCTTCGGAGGGGTCTTCGGGCGTAATAGGGGTAGGCGTGGCGCGCAACGAGGCAATGACCTGCGCTACGATTTGGAGATCTCCTTCGAAGAAGCTGCTGCCGGCTTGGACACCAAAATCAAGATCCCTCGCTGGGAGACTTGCTCATCCTGCGGAGGGCGAGGAAACAAGAAAGGGAGCGCTCCGGTCGCCTGTGACACTTGCGGGGGTCGCGGCCAAGTTCGGCACCAACAGGGATTTTTCACTCTCACGCAAACCTGCCCGCAGTGCCAGGGAATGGGGCAGGTGTTTCGTGAAGCTTGTCCCGAGTGCGACGGGGAAGGTCGCGTGCGCCAGGAGCGAGTCCTGAGCATAAGGGTACCGGCCGGAGTCGACGATGAAATGCGGCTTCGGGTCAGCGGCGAAGGAGAGGGGGGCACCCACGGCGGGCCGCCAGGCGACCTCTTCGTAGTTCTAAGAGTGCGCGAACACCCCTACTTCGAACGAAAAGGCAACGACCTTTACTGCGACATCCCCATATCCATTGCCCAGGCGGTGCTGGGTGCGGAGATCAAAATCCCCACCTTGGACGGTCAAGAGAAGCTGCGAATTCCCGAAGGTACACAGTCAAGCGCGGTTTTTCGGCTGCGCGGCAAGGGATTGCCGAGCGTCGACGGTCGCGCCCAGGGCGACCTCTACGCGCAGGTGCACGTCGTCATACCCACCCGTTTGACCCGCGATCAGCGGCGGCTGGTGGAGATGCTGGGCTCCTCGGTGCGCGTCGAGAACAAACCTTTTGCCCGCAGACCCAAGGAGAAAGCAAAGAACAATTTCGGTTAAGTTGCTGACTAGTTCAAGGCAGCGGGTCAGGGTATACCGCGGGTGAGGACCCATCCGTCTTGGATGCCGGAGGAGAACTTATGTCGTTTTCAGAACCCGCAAGGGTCTGCGCAGCGCCCAGCGGGGCGTGGTACGCCCTCTACACACGCCATCAGCACGAGAAAGCCGTCGCTGTGAGTCTGGAGGGCAAAGGATACCAGGTTTTCCTTCCTCTTTACGACGCCGTCCACCGGTGGAAGGACCGGACTAAGCTGCTTTCACTTCCTCTTTTCCCTTGTTATGTTTTCTTGCGCACCGGAGGCCGCGCATGGTTGCCGGTGCTCACCACGCCCGGAGTGCACATGGTGGTGAGCTGCTCTGGCCTGCCGACGCCCATTCCGGAGGCCGAGATCGACGCCATACGTCGTGTCGTGGAAAGCTGCGGGTTGGTTGAGCCTCATCCCTTCCTGCGGACAGGCGACTGGGTAAGGGTGCGGTCCGGCCCCCTGGCGGATATTGAGGGCATCCTGGTGCGCAAGAAAAGTAAGTTTCGGCTGGTGCTATCGGTGGAAATGCTGGGAAAGTCAGCTTCCGTGGAAGTGGACCTGGCGAGCGTGGAGCGGATAATCCGAGGGGCTGATAATAAGAGCCTTAACCCGGCGGTGCCAAGGGAGTCTTACTTGCGCGCTCCGGGAGACACTATGCTGTGAATCCGTCCAGGTGTTTCGCAGCGGATCGTGGATCTCAAATTCGCTCCTCGAAGGCCGAGGAAAGTCAGTCACCTGGGCAAGGGCGAGAAGCGCGAATCGCTGGCGGGCTGGAAGGCAAACGGTCCGCCATCACCAGCGGTGCTTCAAATGCCAATTCCAGGCACTTTGCACGATGGTATCCAGGTCGGAGCGCTGTGGCGCCCAGCCGAGGACTCGGCGGGCGTGACGGGAATCCGCTACCAGGAAGGGCGGGTCACCGGCGCGACGCGGACCGTCGCGCACCGGCACACGGTCATGGTGGATCGCGAGTCCTTGCCGTTGCGCCGCCGCCACGACGCGGTCGACGGCAGCAATGACCTCGCGCACCGACAGCCCTTGGCCGGTGCCCAGATTGAGCGCGGCGCTCTCACCGCCCTGGAAAATGTGCCGTAAAGCTCGCACGTGGGCTTCCGCCAGGTCCACGACGTGAATGTAGTCACGAACCGCCGTGCCGTCCGGCGTGGGATAGTCGTTACCGTAAACCTCCACGAAGGGACGGCGGCCGAGCGCCGCCTGAATGACCAACGGGATCAGATGCGTCTCCGGGTTGTGGTCTTCGCCCACTTCGCTGCCCAAGTCCGCACCGCAGGCATTGAAGTAGCGCAGCGCCATCCAGCGCAGTCCGTAAGCATCCCCGTACCATTTCAGCGCGCGCTCCATCATCAACTTCGACTCACCGTAGGGATTGATCGGACGCTGTGGGTGCTCCTCCGGGATAGGAGTCGTTTCCGGGGTGCCGTAGACTGCCGCTGAGGAGGAAAAAACGATGTGCTTCACCTCCGCGTCCTGCATGGCGTCAAGCAGCTTGAGCGTGTTGACGACATTGTTCCAGAAATACTTGCGTGGGTTGGCTACCGATTCGCCCACCTGGATACTGGCGGCAAAGTGAATCACCGCTGTCGCCTTCTGTTCCACGAGGGTTCGACGCACCAGATCGACGTCCGCTAGGTCACCTTCCACCAGCCTTCCCCCTCGTGCTGCCCAGCGATGCCCAGAGCTGAGGTTGTCGAGCAGCACAGGTTGATACCCTTCTTGCACCAACGCCTTTGCGGTTTGACTGCCGATGTATCCCGCCCCGCCGGTGACTAAGATTGTTGCCGGTTGTCGGTGGTCAGCAGTCAGTTGAGTCGAGCCTCCTTTCTTGAGTCAGTTCTCACTGTCCGTTGTCCGCTGCGGGTAGGCTCGGCCAGGCATAGTCCTTGCGGGCTCTACATGCAAACCGCAATCACCGCGGCTTAAGATCGACCGGTGTCGCTCCTGCCCAGCAATATTTCCAGGTTGCTGAGAATCCTCTCCACGTGCGAGCCGCGCCAGTAGACGCGGCCGCAGCCGGAACAGCGGAAGAACTCGTCATAGATCTGGAACACCTCGGGCGCCACTGCCTCCTGGACGGCAGCCTTATCCACCCGCTCGATCACCGCGTTGCAAAGCGTGCAGCGCGTCCAAAGCCCGGCGCGCGTGTCCAGCCGAAACCGCTCCACGACCTCGCGCATCTGCTCAGGCGCATATTCACTGTCCACACGAAACACGCCGGCGATTTGAGGGAAGCGCGTCTCGATCGCGCCACGGGTCAGAACCACACGCTCGCCGCCCTGCGCTATCTGTTGGAGCTGTGCCGCGGTGGTGGTCTGCGAGTAGAGCGTGTCATAGCCGAGCAGGCGTAGCATCTTGGCCAGGCGTCCCAGCATACGGTCGGCTGCGAACCGAATCTGATCAGGGGCCAAAGAGCCACCGTCAATTCTTATCGCCGGTCACAGATTTTTCCACCTTCTTGCCGGCCCCGCTAATTCCTTTACCGACGCTCTTAACACCTTTGGCGGCGCCGGAACCAGCTTCCTTGCCGGCTTTTTCGGTCTCTTCGCCGGCCGTCTCTACGCCTTTAGCCGTCGCTTTACCGGCAGTCTTAGCCCCGTGGGCAGTTCCGGAACCGACTTCCTTGCCGACCTTTTCTGTCTTTTCGCCCGCAGTCTCGACGCCGTGTGTCGTCGCCTTACCAGCAGTTGTGGCCCCCTTCGCCGTGGTTTTCCCTACTGCCTTGGCGCCTTGGGCCGTTCCCTTGCCGATGCTTTCTCCTCCTTCTTTGATCTGTGCTCCCGCGCTTTTCTCGGTGTTTGGCTCCTGGAGAGCCGCTGCCCGGCTTCCAAAGGAGGTCAATGCTGCGAAAAGCAGCAGTAAACAAGCGGAAGCAATTCTAACGTTCATGAATACACTCCTTTCCTCCGGTTTGGAGCAACGAGTGTAATAATAGCATCGGAAACGCCTGTAGGAGTGTTTCTTCATGTTCGTTTTCCTACTATGGGTGGCGCTACATCCCGCATTTTGCGATGTATGCGGCCCTTGAAAGAAAAAGCGGCCATGTGTGCGCCACCCAGACGAGCGTTCGATCCGGCCGCGTCAGAGTACAGTCAGAGTCGTCACGGAGTACCAGCCCTTGCCGCGCGGCCCCAGCGGGCTTGGGCAGGGAGCCAGAGAATGCCAGGAACGATCAGCACGGCGCCGAAGGCAGCCGCCAACTGACGGGCGCCGAATCCCCAGTTATCGAATCCCACTCCGAGCAGGTAGTTGGCGCTGGCCGCGGCCAGCATGTTCATTCCGAAGTCCAAGGCGAACACCCGTCCGCGGAAGCGGTCCGGCGTGTTCAGCTGGAGCAGCGTGGTACTCATCACCCACACGTTACTGCCGCCGCAGTGGGCGAAAAAGATGGCAACGACGCCGAGCGCGAGGCTGGGTGTACGGCTGAACAGCAGGTAGGAGGCCCCAATCAGGAAATAGCTGAAGCCAATAATCTTCCACATCCGGCTCTCGCGCCCGCGCGTCAGGTAGTCGCCCACGAGTGGGCCGGTGCCCGCGCCTACGCCGCGCGCTGAGTAGAGCAACCCCATGGCTAACGCTCCGTGACCCGCCACTGGGAAGACGCGTTCACCGAAGATGCTGAGCAGCAGCAGCGATCCTCCAAGGATGCCCAACCCTGTCTTGGCAAAGGCCAGCACCGAGACCTTGGGATTGCGCCGCATGTAGTCCCAGCCCTCCCGCAAGCTCTGAAGGCCGCGCGGTTGAGGCCAGTCTTCACTGGAATCTGCAGGCACAAGGTGAGACTCGCGGACTTGAATCCGGAGGATCAGCAAAGCCGAGGCAAAGAAGGAAAGCGAGTTGACGGCGAAGGCCACGTTCCGCCCGAGCAGGGCCGCAACTGCTCCGCCCAGAGCAGCGCCGACGGTCAGGGCCAGCGACCAGGTAGCGGAGCAGAGCGCATTGGCAGGCAGGATTTCGTCCGCACTGGTGATGCTGGGCAGGAGAGCGCTGCGCGCGGGCTCAAAGAATGACGCAAAGATCACCTCAAGACCCAACAGAACGTAAACCAGCCAGACTTCCGACCGAGAGCGCGCTAGCAGCAATCCCAAGACAACAAAACCGCGGATGACATCCGCCAGGATCATCAGACGGCGGCGCGAGAAACGGTCCACAATGTGGCCAGCCAGCGGGGTCATGAAAAACCACGGAAGAGTCTGGATGATAATGGCCCAGCTCACCGCCTTGGCGCTGTGCGTGGTCAGAAGAAGCAGGTCGTAGACGGCCAGGCTGTAAAACCAGTCGCCGATCTCGCTGATGAGCTGCGCCATCCACAGTCGCCTGAAGTTCGCGTTACTACGTAGAAGCGCGAAGTAGCGCAGGTGCATCGGCGTATGCATCGTTGCCGGGGTTTCGGCAACATCGAAGACGGGCGTCTCGGTGTCCATGAAGTGAATCGCGGAATTGTATCACGCGGGTGTGACCGAGATAGACGCGGCGGACGTGAACTGAACCGTCAGTTTCCAGAGGCTCGCATGATAAATCGTCTCGTGCACTTCGCGAGTCGACGACTGAAAGACGAAACAAAGCTGGGGACCAGTGGGTTCGGCCGGAAGCGTAAGACCCGTCCAGCGGGCAGTTCCTCTAGGTGGGACTCATTCCTGCTCACCAGACGGGTCGGTGGGTCTATCGGTGCCGCGGCTCCATAACCGGGCACTTGGCAGGGGGCGAGACACCTTAGAGAGGTGTTCTCGCCCCCCTCGGAAACCCATCGGCGGTCCTCGGCGTTCCCTGCAGTTTGGGATTCCTCTGCCCCCAAATGGAACTTTGGGGCGCTCTCAGCCTCGATCCTTTTGGCGGCATGGAGTATGGCCCTGGGCCTTGGGAGCTCTTCAGGTGTGCCGTCTCCCGCCACCTCTTCGCGGAAAGTCCGATGGGCTTCCACCGTACTCTAACCTTCAAATCAGCCTCCTTTCCGCGCGCTTTAGTTAGCATCCTCTCTCTAGAGCCAAAATAGCACCATTTACACGGATGTCAAGTAAAATGGTCACATGAGCGAATTTTTTTACATCTATGTTAACGTAGTGACCGAAAGAGAATCGAGGTGGAGGGGCCGTGAGCATCGGTACGCGAATAATCCAAATCCGCAACCACAAGGGCATAAGCCAAAGGCAACTGAGCGAGCGTTCCGGCATTGCCAGCTCTTACCTTTCCCGGGTTGAGAACCGGCGAGTGGAACCTCAACCGAAGACACTGCGCAAGATCGCCGAAGCGCTGGGAGTGCCTGTCAGCGAAATATTCGATGAACGGCCCGGGGCCGCCGCCGTTCCCCAATGCTCGATCAGCGTCTCCGGCAGGTGCATATCGGAACTACTCACCAGCGGACGGCGCAAGCTTGCTCCCCCCGGGCCCGAAAGCTATTCTCCGCGGCAACTCCAGTTGCTCCGGATGTCAGCTTATCTTATCCAGACCGCCGACAGTCGCCTGCTCGACACCCTCGAGATGTTACTGGGGGCGCTGCTGGGCGCACGCGGTCGGAAGGTGAGAGGACTTGCTGACCCGAATGCACCGAAGCAGAAAGCCTCGGAAGCCGGTCCTGGGGTATAGGTTGCCAATTCGGAGGAAAACGCAGTTCGGCAGGGCGCTCGTTGAACGGCCGATGTAGTCATGATAAGAACTTTAAGAGGGAGGCGAATGGAAAACGTTTGATTACGCTCGTTGCTGTAATCCTGCTGGGTTTCTTTCTGGGCATGCGTCACGCTACTGATCCAGACCATGTCATCGCCGTGAGCACCATCGTCAGCCGCCACCGGGCCCCCAGACAGGCGGCCCTGATTGGAATGCTCTGGGGATTAGGACACACCTTCACCGTTTTTCTGGTCGGCGTGGTCATCATTTTGTTCAGTGTCGTCATTCCGCCTCGGGTGGGATTGACCATGGAATTTTCTGTGGCCGTCATGCTGATTGTCCTGGGCGTTTTGAATCTCACGGGAATTTTGCGATGGGTTACTGACACCTTCGCGCCTGTCCAGAATGGCGCAACTCACACGCACCCCCACGTCCACGGGGATTACGTGCACAGCCATACTCACGGACATGCTCCGGGAGCGCATGGTCACCCGGAGGATGCAACTCCGCAAGGGTGGTTGGACAAGACGTTCGGACAGCTCGGTTTTTACCACTCCCTTCGGCCCCTGGTTGTGGGGGTGGTTCACGGTCTGGCAGGCTCAGCCGCGGTGGCTCTATTGGTTCTCACAACCATCCGTAACCCTCGGTGGGCGATTGCGTACCTCTTGGTTTTCGGCGTGGGGACTATTCTGGGCATGATGCTCATCACCATCGCCCTCGCCCTTCCCTTCGCTCTCAACAGTAATCGATTCCAGGCGTTCAGCCGTCATCTAGCGTGGGCCTCGGGTTTATTAAGCCTCGGCTTCGGTCTGGTGCTCGCTTACCGGATTGGATTCGTCGACGGTCTTTTCACCCGTCATCCGCATTGGCTCCCACACTAAGCCGACCGAGTCCGTCCCGCGAAAGCCCTACGCTTGCTTCTTTGTCGGCGGGTGAGATATCGGATGGGTTTGATGTAGAGGCGGCTTTAAGCCGTCACGTGGCGAGCTAAACTCTCCGCTACCGGGGCAAATTGACCCACCACGCCGGATTACGCCGAGTCGCCGGGTTTTTTACGGTTGACTTGCCAGAGCCAACATCCTAAGATGGGCACGCCGATCAGCTATCAACCGGTTGAGGCAGGGCTGGTCGAGGGGGCTCCCGGTGTCAGAGTGGAAGTTTGCTCAGGTCGACCGTTCCGAAGAACTGGCCGAGCTTCACTTCTTTTCGATCAAGAAGCGCCAAACGGGAGGTGACGTTAACTTCCGGATTACTGTAAAAGAATTTGCCGCTCCGCCCCCGGGCCAGCACCTGCGTTATTTCGCCGAGGCAGACAAGAAGGTGAATCAGACGACCGCCCCGATCCGTCCTTGTGGCTGGGGCGATTCGGTGGCTGAAGCCTTGAGCGGCTGTGCGCGACTAATCCGCCAGTTTCCCTACGAAGGAGAGGACTTGGACTGAAAACGTCCCCGTTTCCTGGCGGGAATCCCAAGGCCGAGTGATCCGATGAATCTCAAAAAGAAACAGATCGAACCCGGTATTATGGTGCTGGAGATGACCGATAGGATCGCGAGCGGCCGAGACTGCCAGCGAATCCACGAGGAGGTCGAACTGTTGATTCGTGAGGGCCAGACGCGCGTCATCTTCGACCTTTCCCGGGTCCATTACATTGATAGCGCCGCCGTGGGGAGTATCATCCGGTGCCTTAGCAGCTTGAAGAATTCCGGCGGGACTTTGCGACTGGCCGGCGTAAAAGGCATGGTGCATGGAGTTTTGAAGCTGACTCATGTCGACAGAGTGATCGAGATATATCCTACCGCGGGTGAGGCCTCGCAAGACCCTCCGTCCTCCCCGAGCCCGTGATTGCATCAGGCAGCTCAAATCTACCCACTAAGAGCCGAGAAAAGCTTCACGTCTAGATCGCGGCCAAGTACAATTCGAGGTTTCGATTACCTTCTTCGGAGGCGTCTGGATGGGTCACTCAAGGAAGCGGCTGGGTAAGACGACGGTTGCGGTTGCCGTGTTGTTGCTGCTCGGAAAGGGCGGCACTCTTCGGGGTCAACACTTGGACGAAAACTTGTTTAAGGGTATGAAGTGGAGGCTGATCGGACCTTTCCGGGGCGGGCGTGCGCTCGCAGTCACCGGGGTGCCACGTGAGCCGAACATTTACTATTTCGGGGCGGTGAGCGGCGGCGTCTGGAAGACCACCAATGGTGGTCTAACTTGGACGCCGTTGTTCGATCACGAGGCGGTGTCTTCGATTGGCGCGATTGCCGTGGCGCCCTCCGACCCGAATGTCCTCTACGTCGGCACTGGCGAAGGGTGCATCCGAGGCAACATTTCCCACGGCGACGGGGTTTACAAATCGACCGATGGCGGCAAGACATGGAAGCACGTCGGTCTGAAAGATACGCAAACCATTGCGAAGGTGATTGTGAACCCCCACAGTCCGGACATGGTGTTTGTGGCGGCGTTCGGCCACGCTTTCGGCCCCAACCCTGAGCGAGGCATCTTCCGCTCCACCGACGGCGGCCAGACGTGGGAAAAGGTCCTCTACAAGGACGAGAACACGGGAGCGATTGATCTCAGCGTCGACCCGAGTAACCCTCACGTGCTCTTCGCGGCTCTCTGGCAGGCACGCCGCACCCCTTACAATCTGTCAAGTGGCGGCCCGGGGAGCGGGCTCTATAAATCCATCGACGATGGGAAGACCTGGAATCGGCTGGAAGGCGACGGGCTGCCCAAGGGAATCCTAGGACGCATCGGCGTGTCGGTGTCGGGGGCCGATTCCAATCGAATCTATGCCCTTGTCGAAGCCGAGAAAGGCGGCCTGTACCGCTCCGACGACGGTGGCGAAAAGTGGACCAGGATAAACGATGATGATCGCTTCCGCCAGCGCGCCTGGTACTTCACACACGTCTTCGCTGACCCGAAGAGCGTCGACACGCTCTACATCCTCAACACCGGGATGTACCGTTCCGTAGATGGCGGAAAAACCTTCTCGCTGGTTATGGCCCCGCATGGCGACCATCACGGGCTATGGATTGATCCTGACAATCCCCAGCGCATGATCAACGGTAACGATGGGGGAGCAACCATAACCCCCGACGGCGGCAAAACGTGGTCTTCGCTGTACAACCAACCGACAGCGCAGTTCTACCACGTTATTACCGACAACCGCTTCCCCTACTACGTTTATGGCTCGCAGCAGGACAACACCAGCGTAGCCATTGCCAGCGCCAGTAACGAAGGCGTAATCGATCGGCCGGACTGGTATGCGGTGGGCGGCGGTGAGGCGGGCTACATTGCGCCTTACCTACCTGATCCGAACATCGTCTATGCCGGGGACTATCAGGGCACGATCACGCGATTCGACAAGCGCACCGGATTGGCGCAGCAGATCTCCGTCTGGCCGGAGCCCAACGACGGGGCAGGCGCTGCCGGTCTGAAATACCGTTTCCAGTGGACAGCGCCCATTGTGATCTCACCCCACGATCCCAAGGTGATCTACCACGGCGCCCAGGTACTGCTGAAGTCGACGAACGGCGGGATGAGTTGGACCGCCATCAGTCCGGACCTGACCCGCAATGACAAAAGCAAGCAGCAGATTTCCGGCGGCCCCATCACCAAGGACGATACCGGCACCGAGTACTACGACACGATCTTCAGCGTGGCAGAGTCGCCAGCCCAGAAAGATCTGATTTGGGTCGGCAGTGACGACGGGCTGGTCCACATCACTCGTGACGGCGGCACTAACTGGACAGACGTTACGCCCAAGGAGATGCCCGAGTGGAGCCTGGTGAGCCTAGTTGAAGCTTCGCCCCACGACGCCGGCACGGCCTATTTGGCCATCGACCGGCATCGGCTGGACGATCTGCGACCGTACATTTACAAGACCGCCGATTATGGAAATACCTGGACGAAGATCACCGCTGGCATTCCCGAGAATACCTTCGTCCATGCCGTGCGCGAGGACCCAAAGAGAAAAGGACTGTTGTATGCCGGCACAGAGACCGGAGTGATGGTGTCCTTCGACGACGGTGCTCACTGGCAGCCTTTGCAGCTCAACCTGCCGACGACGCCCATTCATGACTTAGTGGTGAAGAACGACGATCTGATAGTGGCAACACACGGCCGCTCGTTCTGGATTCTAGACGACGTCGCGCCTTTGCGCCAGTTCAACGCCCAGGTGTTGAGTGAGCGGGTTTATCTCTTCACGCCCGGCGTGGCCTACCGCACCCACATGACGGAAAGAGTTCCGATGGGCCGGCCGGTGGGAGAAAACCCTCCTCCCGGAGCGATCATCTACTACTACCTGAAATCCGCTCCCAAAGAGAACGAGGAACTGAAGCTCGAGATCCTCGATCACCAAGGCAAAGTGATACGCGCGTACTCCAGCAAGAAGCCTCCTGAAGAGGAGCCACAGAGCGAATTCGAGGAGGAAGCGAAACCCAAGGAGCAACTGCCCACCGAAGTCGGATTGAACAGGTTTGCCTGGGACGCCCGCTATGAGAAGGCGAGCAGAATCCCCGGGTATCGCCTGTGGGAATACGAGGAGGGGACGCGGGGACCGCTGGCTCTGCCTGGCTCCTACCAAGTACGGCTGACCGCTGAGGGAAAGACAACGACGGTTCCCCTCGAGTTGAAGATGGACCCGCGCCCTACCCCTTCCGCCGCCGATCTGCAGAAGCAGTTCGATCTGGCGCTGCAACTGCGCGACCGGCTGACGGAGGCCAACAACACCGTTAACCAGGTCCGTGACCTGAACACCCAGCTCAAGGATTTGAAAAAGAAGCTGGGCCAGAACCCTAAAACCAAGGCCTTCGTTGCCGCTGCTGAGGAGTTGGAGAAGAAACTGCCGGAGGTGGAACAGGCTCTCATTAATCCCAATATTAAAAGCTCGGAAGACTCGCTGAATTACCCGCTCCGGCTCGACGGCAAACTGGCTGTGCTCGCTAGCGCCGTCGAAAGCAGCGACTCCGCCCCCACCCAGAACGCTTATGAGGTGTTCAAGTTGCTGAGCGGGCGCCTGGATTCGGTGCTCGCCCAGTGGAAGGACATTCGTGATAAGGACTTGGCCTCTCTTAACGAGCTGGCGCGCAAGGAAAACATTCCTCTGCTGAGCCTGAAGCCAGCGGCCGCCGAAGTATCACAGGATTAAGGCGTGTGGGCGCAGACTCGCTTTCCGAGCCCATTATGATTCTCCGTGTCCTCGGTGTCTCTCAGGCCTTAAAAAAAGGGAGGTTAATTTGGTCGAAGTTCGTCGTTACACCCTTGAGATCTTGGTTGGACTCACCGCTTGTCTCTTGACCATCGGCACGAGTGTGCCGGCAAAGGCATCATCAGGCAATAGATCAGGTGATGCTGCTGTGACCGAGGATCAGACGGCGCCATCCCAATTTCCAGTTCAGAGCGCAACGAGCGGACTTGGGAGTATGACCAGCACAGCCTCCGGTGGCCCTGATTTACCTCCGCCCAGTACTGCCGATGCAGACTCTTCGAAGTCGAAGGATTCGGCTCCCCAACCGCAAACACCCGGCCCCAGTGTCAGCGAGCCCGTCCATGTTGCCTGGGGGCCGTTACTGGGGGAAGCCCTCCTTTTCGCTACGAGTGAGAACGTAGTGCGTGCCTGTTGTCAAGTAGACACCGCTCCGGAGTTTAAAGGGGTTTTGCTGAGTGACTATTTCAAGTCCATTGCCAATATCCATGGATGGGATGATTGGGATCCGATACGGGTTCAGTACGTGGGGCATTCTTGGGAAGGGGCGGTTTCAGAGCGCCTTGAGATCCAGAATGATCCCCTGGGGAAATATCGAGAGATCGGCACCCCAGGCTACGGGAAAAGTGTGCTGAGAGCCTTTCTGTTTGCTGTGGCTTATGGCACCGCATTGAAGATCGGGCCGTACGGTGAGGCGATGATTGGTAACGTGGGGTTGCCCAACGAATACCGGAAACGGCCGCTTCCTAAGGGCGCTGATTACGGCAAAATGGCGTGGAGTGAGTTTTTTATTAATCCGATTGGAGGGACCCTTTGGGTCACAACCGAAGATCTAATCGATCGTTATGTCATTAGAAAGGAGGAGCAAGCTGAGACTAACCTTAGATTGCTCCGCCTCAGCCAAACCTTCCTCCTTCCATCGCGGAGTTTCGCGAATATTCTACGCTTCAAGAAACCCTGGTACGGGGAAGATCGGCCGATGGCCACCGCCTATGCCACTCAAACGGACAGAACCGATGATCCCGTGGAGCCAGCGTCTCCCGCGTGGCGGGACGTTGGCCGTCTGGAAATCTTTACTGGCTATTCGTACCTGCATGCGAGCGTCGGTAGCGAAGGTTATAGCTTATACGGCTGGCAAGCTTCAGCGACTCGGAATCTCACACCTTGGTTCGGACTCGAAGCGAATTTCAACGGCTTGTACGGAAGCGGCCCTGCCAGCATACCAAATTACCTTCCTCGGTACACATTTCTCTTCGGACCACATGTCTCATTCAGGAAAATCACAAGAGTCACTCCATTCGTTCACTGGCTGTGGGGAGGAGCCCGAGGCCCCGCGCGCACTTATACTTCGACCTGTGTCGACGGGTCGTCGTGTACCGTGACAACCTCCGGCGACACGTTTTTTGCGGGTGATGTCGGAGGCGGTTTAGATATCCATGTTAGCCCCGTGTTTTCGGTACGGGCCATGCAGGCCGACTATGTCTACGACAACTTTCGATCAGGGCAGGGCCATGCGCAACTCTCCACAGGCATTGTGTTCAACTTGCGGCGGCACGAGCGATAACTACGCGTGCCGTGCCAGACGCGAGATCTGACCGAGCTCGCTTGCTACAGCTCCCAGCGACAAGGCGACGCTGCGACGGAAAACCAGCTGCACGGCCTCTCCTAGACGTCCTTGGGCTGCTGCTGCGGCGGCATCCGAAACGGCCACGGCAGCATGCATCAGGGTGCTCGTGTCGCGATAGCAAGCCATCATGCAGGCGGTACAGCGGTCGCGGCAGTCTGGGATGCGTTCGAGATCGAAGACCGAGCCGAGAGGTTTCGACCAAGCCTCGCATCGCCAGATATTCAGGTTCCAGTCGAGGTAGAAGTACTTGTACCCGCCCACGCACGCGAACATCTGCTCTTCACCACGCACATACCGCTGGATATCGTCGATAGAGGGCGACGGGTTCATGACCGGAAACCGCCCTTTGAGTGACTTGATCGCCTCCAGGGCGCGGACCAGTTCCGCTGAATCGAAATCGATCAGGCGGGATTCCCCACTGTAAACCAGAGAAGACGACCCGAACGGCTGGCGGCGCGGATAGGAGAAGATCACGGAATCGAAGCCGAGGTCGGCGAGTGTTTCCGGCAAGGCTTCGTACCGCACCAGACGATTCACCGTCACCGACGCGAGGGTCGGCACGCCGTGCTTACGCGCGACAGTCAGACCTTGACGAATGCGCTCGCCGACACCGGGCAATCCCCGATTGCGCTCGTGCTCCCCTATGGAGTGGCTATCGATCGAGACCAACAGGGTTGCCAGGCCGGCTGCAACCAGCCGCCCGATCAACTGTGGGAGCAGCCATCCATTTGTAACCAACCCGGGCCGCATGCCAGCACTGCGGGCGTCGCTAATGAGCCCGTCGATGGCGCGATGCATCAGGGGCTCGCCGCCTTGGAAGTTGACGTAACGGATGCCGCGCCGATGAAGAATCGGCAGTGCCTGCGCCAGACGACCCCTATCGATCCACCGCCGATCGCGAACCACGTCCTTGTCCCGCGCAAAGGAGCAGAAATCGCAGGTTGCGTTGCAAATATCGGTGACCGAGATGTCGCAAACGGCCGGCGCCAAGCGACGCGCGATTTCGCTCACTCGACCCATGGAGGTTCCTCAGTCGACGCTAACGATAAACCCGGTTACGGATCTACACTAATCCAGACTACTTACTGGTTCCTGCGTAGACCACGTGTTCGCATCTGATGGCGAGGGCTCCGCATTGGCTCCGTCTGCGCTATTTCCCGCGTGTCATATAAAAGTGCATGGCGGGCGTGATGATCAGGGACAGTACCATCGAGACCAGAATCCCCCCGATCACCGCGATTGCCAGGGGTTGCAGCATCTGTGATCCTGAGCCGATGCCGAGCGCGAGAGGCGCCATTCCGGCCACCGCAGCCATGGCCGTCATCACGATGGGGCGCAACCGGCGACGGCCGGCCTGAACCATTGCATCTTCGGCGGCGAACCCTGCGATCCGGAACTTGTCATCTGCGTCCAGTAACAGAATCCCGTTCTTGGCAACGATACCGATCACCATGATCAGCCCCATGAACGACGAGATATTGAACGTGATGCCCGTGACCAACAGCGCGAGAAAGACGCCGGAGGTGGAGAGCACGGCTGAGGAAAGAATAGCGACCGGAGCTGAGAAGCGCCTGAATTCGAAGAGAAGGACCAGAAAAACGAGCACCAGAGCCAGCAGAAGGACGATGACGAGATCGTGAAACGATTTCTGCTGCTCCTGGTAAAGGCCGCCGTAGACCACGCGGATGGAGGAGGGCAGCTTGAGATCCTTCACTGTTTTCTGGACAGCGGCAATACCGGTACCCAGATCCACGTCTTCGAGGCGCGCTGCAACCTCCACTTCGCGCTGCAGGTTCTCGCGCAGGATCTCAGTCTGGCCGGGCAACTCAGTGATCGTGGCTAGCGACCCGAGCGTTGCGGTTTGGCCGCTCGAGCTCGCCAGCACCGTGTTGCCCATGGCCTCGAGGGTTGCCCGGTTGGCCTCAGGGAAGCGAACGCGCAGGGTGTAGGGACGGTCGTTGGCGACGACGGGGGTAGGAGCGGGTTCGCCTTCGAGGATCGCCGTGGCGTCGACGGTGACCTCGTCGGTGGTAAATCCTGCCCGCGCTGCCGTTTGAGGGTTCACCTGGAACACAACCGCTGGACCGCTGATGGTGTTGTCGATGCCATTTTTGATATCCACCACCGGTTTCTTATTGCCGATCTGGATCTTGCCGATGGCATCCGCTACCTGCGGCGCCCACTGATTGAGCATGTCGGCATCCTCAGAGAAGAGCTTAATCACAATGGGATCAGGAGAGCTACTGAGATCGCCGATCATATCCTGGAGCACCTGGATGAAGTCCGTATCGACCGCTGGCTCCTGCTTCGTAACCTGGGCTCGTACCTCACTGATGATTTCGTCGATGTTGCGGCTCCGCTTTGGCTTGAGCTTCACGGCGATGTCACCGGTGTTGGCTTCGGTAACGGCTGCGAGGCCCAGTTGCATTCCGGTGCGCCGGGAGGTGCT
>DATJKY010000401.1:0-2569 GCA_035490955.1 Terriglobia bacterium
CCGCGGATGCGCCTCCGTCGGAGGGCCCCCCGCTCGCCCGTCAGCATTTCGTATAGCACCAAGCCGAATGCGTAGATATCGGTGCGGGCGTCCGCCGGTTTGCCTTCCCTTTGCTCGGGCGCCATGTAGGCAGGCGTTCCCAGTACCATGTGGCTGGCGGTGACCGTTTCATCCTGGGCCGATTTCGCCAAGCCAAAATCCAAGACCTTGATTCCGGATTTCGCGATCATGATGTTCGCCGGCTTGAGATCGCGGTGCACGATGCCCTTGCCCTGCGCCTCCGCCAGCGCAGCCACAATCTCCGAGGCATAGAGGAGCGCCGTTTTCACTGGAAGAGGTCCGCTTTTCAGGCGGGCCGCTATAGTCTCGCCCTCGACCAACTCCATCACCAGGTAGTTCGGCCCAACGTCGTAAAGCGTGCAGATGTTGGGGTGGTTCAGTGACGCAATCGCCCGCGCCTCGCGCTCGAAACGGGCGTTGAACTGCTCGCGAGCGGTCTTGATGGCAACGGCGCGGCCTAGTCGCGTGTCCACCGCCCGAAAGACCTCGCCCATGCCGCCCCCGCCGAGCTTGCTTTCGATACGGTACGGCCCAAAGCTCGCCCCCACAGCCAATCCGGTGTGAGTCGAATCCTCCAGCAGTTGCGGGCCGTTCTGGATGGCAGGCCGATCCAGGAATTCGCCGGCAGTACGCTGTGCCAGAAGCGACTCTATTTCACGGCGCATTTCGGGATCTATCTGGGCCAAGAGTGCTGCGCGCTCCTCGGCGGTTCTCTCGCGAGCCGCATGGTATAGGTCTTCAATCTGCTGGAAACGCTCGGGGGTCATGGGCTGTTGGTTGCTCTTGTACTATGGCTTAACTCCCGCAATAGCCAAGCCTTGGCGAGATCCCAGTCGCGCCTGACGGTGCGCGGTGAGATCTTCAGAGCCGCAACGATTTCCTCCTCCGTCAATCCGCCGAAATAACGCAATTCGACGACCTTGGCTTGGCGCGAAGCCACCTCGGAAAACGCCGTCAATGCCTCGTCGAGAGCGAGGATGGACCGGTCCGTGGCCGGTGAGAGGACGGCTGCGTGATCGATGTCCACCTTCGGCGCTATTCCGCCGCGTTTGTGCGAACGCCGGGCCCGAGCCGCGTCCACCAGGATGCGCCGCATCATCTGCGCCGCCATCGCAAAAAACTGCGCGCGCGCCTGCCATTCCACATGGGTCACGTCTACCAGGCGCAGGTAAACCTCATGGATGATTGCGGTGGCCTCCAGGGTGTTGCCTTGGTGTTCGTTCTTCACATACCGCCGCGCCATCCGGCGAAGTTCGGGATACACGTGCTCCACCAGCTCGCCCAGGGCTGCTTGGTCCCCGCTTCCCCAGGCTTTCAACAGATGGGTGATTTCTGCGGAACGTGCGTCGATGGGTAACCCGTTCTCCCCATGGGCAAAACAATTATAGCAAAACGTGGCCGCTTTTGCCCTCCGTTTCCGCCTGTACCGGTGGAAGGAGAACCAAGTCTCACCAGGATCTCCTCACACCAGATTAGGAGGCACAAATGAAACACATCGCAACTATGACACTGATGCTCACCCTCGGTGTCGCAGCCGTCTACGCGCAGGAGAAGCCCGTGAAGATGACATTTTCGGGTAACGGTGCAGCCAGCCCGATCAATATAAAGCAGCCCAACACAAATACCGCCGAAGAGAATGTCGCCGGGAACGGTACGCTGGGCCGGTTCACCTTTCGAAATGTCACGGCTATCGCAGCTTCCCCTTCTCCGGAGCCGCCCAGCGCTTGCTCGGACCCAACTCACCTTTATTTTCCAAGAGTGGCTGGCGCGGGCATATTTCGCTTCCAAGATGGGAGTCTATTGAAGGTCAATCTCACGCAAGGAGGCGATTGCATAGATCTCGTGCATGTGGACGGCCACTGTACTTTGACCTTGCAAATCATGGGTGGAACGGGCCGTTTCAAGCAGGCGTCCGGCGTCCTTACGTATACCGAGACGGCGCTGCCGGTGTTGGCCGACGCCTCGGACAATCCCATCTTTTTTGCCGAGACGGGGAAGATTACGGGAGCGGTTTCCGGAATCAACGAGGAGCAGGGCCAAGACGAAGGGCAATAGGTACAAACGCTCTTGGTAGTTACGCTCCTAATTGCAGTCACTCACGCTGGTTCGGCGCGGACGTACAGGCACAGTTTTGGTCGCTCCAAGTCAGGGGCATTGGCATGACTTTTATTACATAGCGCCGGAGGGTGAGCCGCCAGTCCTGGCGAAGGGGCCAAAGCGGATCCAGACAGTTCCGGTAGCAACGGGTGGGAAGTGAGTGTTGCGAGTGCTGACCTGGGGGCTGGACGGTCTGAACCGGCTTAGGAAAGGGTTCAGCTCCCTCGTCTTTTGAAGCCGTGAAGTAAGTAGCACAGACTCCATGGTTTTCGAAGTCTGCCCCTTAGGGCCGCTGGCCCGCGAAAATTCATGAAAATGCCCCTCAGGCTAAGATAGGAGCGGCCGGAGCGGCGAGGTCGAAGCCGCAGTGGAGAAGTCAAGACCGTAAGTCTGCCTGATCCGGAGCGTGCGT
>DATJKY010000402.1:0-4740 GCA_035490955.1 Terriglobia bacterium
GTGATAACACTGCAAGATTAGGAGCAGCCGAGATACGCGTCCGTTGCCGTCGCGGAAAGGGTGAATGCAGAGGAAATCGAGATTAATGGCCGCCAGGAGGACGAGGGGGTGAACCTGCCGCGCACCGAGTAGTTCATTGCACACCCGTATGGTCTCCTTCATGCACGCCGCTGTGTTCGCCGCCGGGACCGTCTTGAACCGAACCCGAACCCGGCCGCCTGGAAGCCTCTCAATAATGTCCGAATCTCTCCGCTTGTATCGTCCGGCGTCGCCCGGCCCACCGCGGCTGAGCCGATGCAATTTCCGAATCGTGGCTTCCGAGATCGGCAGTTTCGCCCCCAGTTCGTGGACCTGCTTCAAAGCATCACGGTAACCCCGGACTTCCTCTTCGTTGCGGTCGCGCAGGTGTGATCTGCCGAAGACGATCGTGCCGATACGCTTTTGGTCAACCACCACTCCCTCGATCCGATTGGAAGAGATGGCGCTCTCAATCAAGGCATGCTCTCGCAAAACCTTCAGCACCTGGGGAGACTGCCGGGTGAAAAGCTCCTGCTTGCCCCGTGCTTCGCCGAGGTCGGCGAGATACCACGTAGTTGTCGCCGGAAATGTTTCAATTCCCGACGCAAATTGCCGGAGGGTCATCACCACCCATTGCCTCCGGCTGGGTCGCTCGGGTTGCCGTTCTCACCCTGGCGGCACAGAGCACCAGCCCGCAAGGTGTAGAGCGCCACCTGTGTTACCTCGTGCCAGCCAAACCGCGCGGGATCCTTATGCGCCTTCAGCTTTGGTTGGTTCGTGGCACCCTCTCCCCCAAGGTGCCCAAGGTGAGAGAGGGCTGAAAAATGAGAGGAACTCCAAAGTGGGATCGAGGTTCGGGCCTACCTACCGGTCAGCCCCGCCCTTGCTCGCGATGTAGCGCTTGGCGTTGGCAAGGAGTTGCGCTGCCTTCGGCAGGCTGTCGATGGCTTGGCGGACCAGCGAATCGTTCTCGATGCTGATGCGCTGCGCCTCGTTCTCCCCATAAATCACTCCGACAAGCTGCAAGCGTATGTGCTGCTTGATGAACTCCAGATTGCCCTCGACATCCTGGTCGGAGAGTTGCAGGCCGTTAGACTCGAGGTAGCGTTTGAACTCGCCCAGGACGGCGTCGTCAACCTGGAAGTCGTGCGGGACGGTTTGGTGGACACCGAGGTAGGCCTTGCCGAAATCGAAGAACGCACCATGACTCAAGAGCTTCTCCTCGACAGGGTTCGGCTTGGGGTCGGAGACTTGGACGTCGGGGGTGATCCCACCGCCGCCATAAACCTCACGCCCCCCGTCGGTTAGCCGCATCTCGCCTTTAGCCGCAGAGTTAAGTTCGGGGTGGTAATAGTAATCGTACAGAGAGACGTTAGCGTAGTCTCTTTGGATCAGGCGACCGCTGGGTGTGTAGTAGCGCGCGGTCGTCAAGGCCAGGCCAGCATGTTCACTGAGCGGGTAGACCGTCTGAACCAAACCTTTGCCGAAGCTGGGTTCGCCCATCACCAGAGCGCGGTCGTGGTCCTGGAGAGCGCCGGTGACAATCTCGGCCGCGCTAGCCGTCTGGCGGTTGATCAAGACCACGATGGGGTACTCCTCCCTGCTCTCACCCTTCATCGCCGTGTAGCGTTTCTCCTTCGACCGCCGGCCGTTGTGATAGACGATAAGTTGATTCTTATCCAGGAAGTGGTCCGAGACGTCTACGGCTTCCTGCAGCAGGCCCCCGGGGTCATTCCTCAGGTCGAGGACCATACCCTTCAGGCCATCGCGCTCGAACGTGTTAAGCGCTTCGGTCAATTCGTCGTTGGTCGTTTCATTGAAGCTCGAAATATGAACGTAGGCTACTCCAGGCTTGATCATGAAGGCTTCGTCCACGCTGCGCCTCGAGATCTCGTCGCGGGTGATCGCCAACTCGAGCAGCGTATCGGACCCTTCCCGGCTGATAGAGACCTGGACCGCAGTCCCCTTCGGTCCCCGAAGCATGTCAGCCACCTGTGAGGTCGTGAGACCGTCCGTTGGTTTGCCATCGACGGCCGTGATCGTGTCGCCCGGGCGCAAGCCGGCGCGGAATGCGGGAGATCCCGGCAACGGCAAGACTACCACCGTCGTCAGCTTCCCAATCTTGTTGAGGCGCTGCTGGATCGTCATCCCAACGCCAAAATACTTACCCTCCTGATCCTCGCGAAGCTGCTGGAAAGCGCGGGGATCAAAGAAGTTGGAGTGCGGGTCCAGGGTGCGGAGCATGCCCGGTATGGCGCCGATGCCGCTGTTGGCAGGCCCGTAGATGGCCCGGTCGGGGCTTACGGGGTCAGCGTAGTTCTGTTCTACCACGTTGTAGACCCTCGTGAAGGCCTTGAGACTGGTCTGGACGTCAGACTCGTCGCCGCTGTCACTAGTAGTCGCCTCCACCTGGCGTCCGTAGAGTCCGCCGAGCACAGCACACAAAAGTACGGTCCAGAGTGCAAACCACAAAAACGGTCGGGTCTTTTTCATCTTCATCGCGTAGGACTCCTCGCCCCGGCACTAATGAGTATACCATAGCACGATCAGGCGCGCACATAGCATAGAGCCATCAAGTTGAAGCGCCACTTATCAAGACGCAATCTTCGCGACTGGGGTTGTGCGCACCGTATCATCTCGCAGGCTGCGAAAAAGTGCTGCGGCGCTCCGGGAATGGCGGGGCTTGAGCCCCGCCGTAAAGCGCTCCCTCAACACATTCAACAATTTGCGGTCTCAATAAGAAACAGCCCGTCAGGCTGACGGGCTTCGCCAGCTTACGCTCGAGCCCCAGCAAAAGGCCCAGCATGACAGGCGCCCTTTTCATCGGATCCTAGCCTAGGTATGTAACATGAGCCGGCTCAGTTACTGCCGCCTCAGCGCCATGTATTTCTTGGCGTTGGCCATCAGCTGCTTGGCGTTCGAAAGGCTATCCACGGCCTTGAGGACCAGGGGGTCACTCTCCACGTTCAGCCTGTCGCCGTCCGTCTGCCCGTAGATCGCGGTGACCAACTGGACGCGGATTCTGTTCTGGATGAACTCCAGGTTCTGCTGGATGTCCTGCTCGGAAAGGGAGATGTGTTCCCTGGCCAGGAAGCGCCTAAAATCGTCCATCACTCGGTCGGTCACCTGGAAGTCCAGCGGAACAGTCTGGTAGATGCCGAGGTAGTATTTACCGAAGTTGAAGAAAGCGGAGTGCGCCAGCAGCTTCTTCTGAGCGGGATTGGGTTCCTCTTCCGGCACCTGGACGTCGGGAGTGATTCCTCCCCCGCCATAGACCTCGCGTCCGCCGTCGGTAAGCCGGACTTCATTGTGGGGAGTCGGAGTGGCTTCGGAGCGGTAGTAGTAGTCATACAAAGAGACGTTGGTGTAGTCGCGCTGGATCAGGCGGCCGCTGGGGGTGAAGTAGTGCGCAGTGGTCAGCAACAGCATGGTCCGCTCGCTGAGCGGGAATTCGGTTTGCACCAAGCCTTTGCCGAAGCTCGGCTCGCCTATCACCAGAGCGCGGTCGTGGTCTTGAAGGGCGCCGGTCACAATCTCCGAGGCGCTAGCGGTAAGACGGTTGATGAGCACGACGATCGGGCAGTCGGTGCGGTTGTTGTCCTTAATGGCGTAGTACCGTTTTTCGCGCGATCGCCGCCCGTTGTCATACACCACGAGCTGGTTTTTCTCCAGAAAATGACTGGCGACCTCGACGGCTTCCTGAAGCAAGCCGCCGCCGTTGCCGCGTAGGTCCAGGACCAAGCCGCGCAGGGCCTTGGCATCCATTTTGTTGAGCGCGTCCGTAAGCTCGTCGTTCGTCGTTTCATTGAAGGTGTAAATGTGGATGTAAGCAATTCCGGGACGTATGAAGAAGGCGGCATCAACGCTCCGGGGTGAGATTTCATCTCGCGTGATGGTGAACTCCAAAGGCTGGTCCGACCCCTCGCGGCTGACGCTGATGTGGACGACAGTGCCTTTGGGGCCCTTCAGAAGGTCGGCTACCTTAGCGCTCTCCAAGCCGATCACGGGTTTGCCATCGACGCGAACGATGATGTCTCCCGGCCGCAAGCCGGCTCGAAAGGCGGGCGACCCGGGAATAGGGAGATAGACGATGGTGATCAGTTTACCCGTTTTCCCTGGTCGGTTTTGGATCCGCATGCCCACGCCGAAATACTTGCCCTGCATCTGCTCTCGAAGTTCGCTGAAGTGCCGTGGGTCGAAGAAACTGGAGTGCGGATCCAGCACGTTAAGCATGCCGGGAATCGCTCCGCCTTCGGCGTCATTAGAACCAAAGATGGCTTTGTCGGCGTCTATTCGGTCCGCGTAGTTCTCCTCCACCACCCTGTAGGCTGTGGTGAAGGCCCGCAAGTTGGCCTGTACTTCGGACTCCTCCGCGTTACTGGTGGCTTCTACGCGCTGGCCGTACACTCCTCCCAGCAACGCGCAGAAGGCCACTGTCGAAAGAACTAGGGTGAGCCGTCCCGGCTGTTTCATTCGATTACGCTCCTCAGCCTGAGTATAGCACAGCGCCGTAATCTTCAAATCTCCGATTCCCTGATCCTTATTTTGGCCTGGTCTTCAAATCTCCGACTCTGGGTGGCGACATGACGGGGTTTGCCATGGGTGCGACTAGCAGGCTGCTGAAAAAGGGTATCTGTCATGCTGAGCGCAGCGAAGCATCTGCTGTTCCTCATTGAAAGCAAACAAAAAGCAGATCCTTCGCTCCGCTCAGGATGACATGCT
>DATJKY010000403.1:0-5376 GCA_035490955.1 Terriglobia bacterium
GAATCTGAAGATAAAGGATGAGAGGTGAAGGATAAAGTGTAAAGGATAAACTGATCCGCTATGCTTGACATATTGATGCCGGTAGGATATGTCTTGATGGATGAGAACAACTGTTCGCCTCAACGAGTCGTTACTTGCCGAAGCTAAGAAGCTGGCATCCAGCACCGGCAGGACGCTGACAGGCCTCATCGAGGATTCCCTGCGTGAGTCATTGGCCCGAAGTGGCCGACCCCAGCGCCGTCGCAAGGTGAAGCTTCCCGTGTTTGGTGGCAGGGGACTGCAACCGGGAGTCGATTTGGACGACTCAGCCTCGCTACTCGACCGCCTGGAGGGCTTGGATGCTTCTCCTTGACGTCAACGTACTCGTTTATGGTTACCGGAAAGACGCCCCGAACCATGGTGCTTACCGCCGCTGGCTGGAACAACTGCTGGCCGCCGACCAAGCCTATGGAATGGCCGACTTGGTGCTGGCAGGGTTTCTGAGGGTGGTTACCCACCCAAGAGTATTCAATCCGCCCAGCCCCTTGGAAGCAGCCCTGCGTTTTGTCGACGAGATTCGAGCCCAACCCCATTGCGTTAGCCTCGCACCCGGCCCACGCCACTGGGAAATCTTCGTCCGGCTGTGCCGCGCAGCCAATGTCAAGGGCAACTTACTTGCCGACGCCTACCTGGCGGCGCTGGCCATTGAATCAGGCAGCGAATGGATCACCACGGATCGTGATTTTAGCCGCTTCCCAGGCCTGCGTTGGCGGCATCCCCTGGGTTGAATGCCTTTTCAAATCGCAACGCTAGCAGGGTAGCGCGGACCTCCGCTTTTGTGAAGGTCCGCGGCTCGCGCGTGAATTCGAAATCCGTGGGCGTTGCCCACGGCTACCCGATGTATCCCCTTCGGGGATAGTGCAACCCTGATTGTTTTAGAAGCCCTCCAGCATCCACACGCTGCTGTCTACCGTGTAGCCCAAGATCGCCAAGTGCCGCCCATCGGGCGAAGCGATGCCACAAGTCCGGAAACTGCCCTTTTGCTCCCACACCTCGCTCGCGTGACCCTTCAGGTCAACGTACAGCAGCGTGGCGTCCCGCGGTGATTTGCTTGAAATGTAGAAGCCCTTACCGTCCGGCGCCCAGTCCGGGCCGTTGTTAAAACCATACCATCCTTCCACGGTCAGGTCGCGACTCTCGCCACCTCCTAGTGACAGTACTCGGATGTGGTTCTCTCCTTGCGGGAACAGCACGGCAATCTGCGAGCCATCAGGAGACAGATCCCAGTCGTAGTCGAACCGTGGATCGGTGGCGATCCTGGCGACTTCACGACTTCTGCCCTTCACCGGATCGAATGCGGTAAAGACGAGCTCCCTCGGCCCGCAGCACCTTGGTGGCGCTCCCCTGGCAGGCCAGTAGCGATTCCACCTCCTGGCGCAACTCGGGATCGGTTTTGCCGGCCCCATCCAGCAGCTGCGCGCGTTGCTCGGGCTCGCACCCCAGGGCACGATGAAACAGCGCTTCGACCCGCGTCCAGCGTTCAGGAGTCACCAGAACCTACCCGTTCCGCATTTCGTGATGAAGCCATGCTTCTGCGATCTTCAAATCACGACGTACCGTGACCGGAGAGACCTCCAACGCTTGGGCGATTTCCTGAACGCCCAGGCCGCCAAAATAACGAAGTTCAATCGCCTTGCATTTGCGCGCATCGAGTTTTTCGAGCGCCGGCAGAGCGTCATCGAGCGCTGAGAGGTCCGCAGTGCGTTCGCGCGCCAAGCTCATTGCTTCTCCCAGCGACACGTTGCGCCCCGCGCGCTTGGCGGTCTGCCGCCGGCGCGCGTGGTCTACCAGGATCTCGCGCATCAGGTGCGCCGCCACTCCGAAGAAGTGCGACCGGTTCTGCCAACTCGGGTTCCCTTGATCAACCATCCGCAGAAATGCCTCATGGACGAGAGCGCTGGGCTGCAGCGTGTGGTCGCGACGTTCGTTGCGCAGATAGACGGCGGCAAGGCGGCAGAGTTCGGCGTAGACAAGCGGGGTGAGCCGGTGGAGGGCTTGCTGGTCACCATTCGCCCACTCTTGCAGGAGCTGGGTCACCTCGTGGGTGGCAGGCATGACTCACCCGCAACTTAAGCTGGCGACTTCTAGACCCGGCGATTATATCACCATTGTCGACCGTCCACTGAGGTGGGAGCGCGGGCAGCGCGGGCGCCCCGCCCGCCGTGAAGGTGTGAAACAAATCGCGGCTCTGCCGCCTGCCGTGCGGAAGGGCTCAGCCCTTGCGGGCCTCAGGCTAAAGATTAAGCTTCAGCCGCTTGCCGGGAAAACGTAGGCTTTCCGCACAGTCCCTGTCGGCCTGTGGGCCGATCCAGTTGTGACCAGAAAGTTTCACGTGGCCTCACGAAGAATCAACAACTTGCGTGAACTTTCTGGAGAGCAACTCGAAAAAAAGGTTTGCTCGCCATGATCACATTTGCCGGCTGTTTCTCGCATGTGTAGATGAAGGGGGGAAGCAAGCGTAGCGCACGGGAGCGTGGTGTGGCCCTGAAAAGGCCGCAGAACGTAGCGTGGGCAACGCCCGACGACCAGGTATATATACCGCTCCCAGCCCAACCCTGAAAGGGTTGCATGCGTTGCTGTGCACGCTCTGTGTGCGACTCTTTCAGGGTCGGCTCTCGCTCTGGGGCATGGTCCGTGGGCGTTGCCCACGGCTACCTTATGCATCCCCTTCGGGGATAGCTTGTGCCGAATCCGCAATGAAAGCCGCAGATCCCGCATGCGCACTGCGCTCCAGAGCTTCGAGCAGGAGAGGTGTCTGCTTCCGATCTTCTTTCGCAACAGCAGATTCCTCGTCGCTACGCTCCTCGGAATGGCAGGCTGGGGGCTTCGTCCCGATTGGTACGGCACAAACCGATTTTCATGTAGTCGGGTTCTGTGAAGGCAAATTTAAAAGGAGGTTGAAAACCACATGAGAAGCAAATCTATCTTCGCCCAATTCGTTGCGCCCACCCGATCGAGACGATGGGCTGCAGTTTGCTTGGCCCTATACATGCTGGGGCTGGGCCTTTCGGCAACTGCTCAGGATGATCGCAGGGCAACCATCATCACCTTCGACGTTCCGGGCGCGAGTCAGGTCACCCAAGCCTTTGGCATCAACCCAGCGGGAACGATCGTGGGATACTACGCTGTCCTGAATGACCAGATCTTTGTGTATCACGGCTTCCTGCGCACCAAGGACGGCGACTTCACCACCTTCGAGGCTCCAGACGCGGGCACCGGCGCCGGCCAGGGTACTTTCGCCTTCAGCATTAACCCGCGGGGGGTGATCTCGGGATACTACGTTGACGCAAGCGACGTTGGCCACGGCTTCCTGCGCGCTAAGGACGGCACCTTCACAACGATCGATGCTCCGGGGGCGGGCACAGGCATGTTCCAGGGCACCTTCGCCTTCAACCAGGGCACCTTTACGGCCAGCGTGATTGGCCTCAACCCGGCAGGGGCGATCGCGGGAGCTTACACTGACTCGGGCTTTTTCCTTCACGGCTACGTGCGCGCTGCCGACGGCCACATCACAACATTCGACGTTGCGGGTGCGGAGGGCACGAACGCATCTGGCATCAACCCAGCGGGGGCGATCCCGGGGGTCTACTTTGACTCGAACGGTGTGAATCACGGCTTCCTGCGCGATAAGCACGGGGTCATCACCACGTTCGACGCTCGGGGCGCGGGCACCGGCGCCGGCCAGGGCACCTTTCCGACGACGAACAACCCGTCGGACGCGATCACCGGATACTACATGGACGCGAACTCCGCGTTTCACGGGTTCCTGAGGATTCCGTAAGCGAATCCGGAAGGAAAAGCCGCAGACCGCGAGAACGGCGGTCTGCGCTACCTTATCCCTTACCCTTTATCCCTTACCCTTTATCCTTTGCCCTTCTATCCCACTTGGGCGAGACCGTACCGCCGCGGCCAAATGGAGCGCAGGTAATTCGCGAAGGCGGTGAGCTCCGCCGGCTCCGCGGCGTGTTCGACAAACTCCTGGGCTTCGCGCCGCGCCCACTCCAAAATATCCTGATCGCGTACCAGGTTACCGATGCGGAATGCCGGAATGCCCCACTGGCGCGTGCCAAAAAACTCGCCCGGCCCGCGGATTTTCAGGTCCAATTCCGCCAGGCGGAAGCCATCGGTGGTATCAGCGAGGGCACGCAGGCGCTCGTCCGCGGTCTCCGTACGTGGCTGCCCGGCGATAAGCAGGCAATAGGATTTGCTGCTGCCTCGCCCGATACGGCCGCGAAGCTGATGCAGTTGCGCCAACCCGAACCGCTCCGCATGTTCAATCAGCATCACGGTGGCGTTCGGCACGTCCACCCCCACCTCGATCACCGTGGTCGCCACCAGTATCTGGACCTCACCTCGCTTGAAAGCCTGCATGACCTCTTCTTTCTCCTGGCTGGGCAGCCGGCCATGCAGCAAAGCGACCCGAAACTCAGGAAAGACGTTGCGCGAGAGGTGTTCGTGCATGCGGACGGCAGGCCGCAAGTCGAGCTGTTCGGACTCCTCAATGAGCGGGTAGACAACGTAAGCCTGACCGCCTCGCCGCACTGTATCGCGCAGAAACTCGAACACCCTCGGCCTGTCGCTCTCCCCCAGGAGTCGCGTCTGAATGGGGGTCCGATGAGGGGGCAACTCGTCGATCACCGAGACGTCGAGGTCGCCGTAGAGCGTGAGGGCGAGGGTGCGCGGAATCGGCGTTGCCGTCATCGCCAGGAAGTCGGGCGGCCGCCCCTTGCGAATCAGCCGGTAGCGCTGCATCACCCCGAAGCGATGCTGTTCATCCACCACCACCAGTCCCAACCGGGCGAACTCGACGTCCTTTTCAATCAAGGCGTGCGTGCCCACCACCAGGTCCAGGGTCCGCTCGGCCATCTTTCTCTTGATCTCTGATTTTTCTTGAGGCTTACGGGCGCTAACCAGCAAATCGACTTGGCACGGCAGAGGCTGGAGCAATTGTCGCATGTAGAGGTAGTGCTGCGTGGCCAGGATCTCCGTGGGAGCCATAAAGGCCACCTGGTAGCCGTTTTCGATCGCCAGCAGAGCTGCCTGGATGGCGACGATGGTTTTGCCGGAACCGACATCACCTTGCAGGAGCCGGCTCATAGGCCGAGGCGAACACATGTCGTCGACGATTTCTTTTAAGACGCGCTTCTGGGCTCGAGTAGGATGAAAAGGGAGTATGCGTTTGATCTTCTCGCGCAGGCCCGCCGTGATGTGAAATTCGATGCCGGAGGCCTCTTTTGATCTGCGGCGCTTCAGCGCCAGCCCCGTAAGCACGTTGAAGAACTCTTCGAAGATCAGGCGCGTCTGGGCGGGAGTACGAAAGCGAGCCAGCGCGTCCAG
>DATJKY010000404.1:0-3675 GCA_035490955.1 Terriglobia bacterium
CACCACGCCGGAATTTCCAGGCGAGCGCCTGGTTGTCTGCCGCAACGCTGAGCTAGCCGCCGACCGAACTCGCACACGCCAGGATCTACTCGCGGCGACCGAGCGCGAGCTGAGGCGCGTTCAAGTACGGGTGCGGCGCAAGCGCGATCCGCTGCGTGGCGCCAAGGAGATCGCCTTGGAAGTCGGTAAGGTGGTTAACACATACAAGGTGGCCAAGCACTTCGAGCTGGACATCACGGATACAGCGTTCAGCTTCACGCGAAATGAAGCCTCAATTTCCGCCGAGGCGGCCATCGACGGCATCTATATTATACGTACCAGCCTGCCCTCTGATGCACTCGATGATGCCGCCACGGTACGCAGCTACAAGTCTCTCGCTCTCGTGGAACAAGCGTTCCGCTTCATGAAGACTATCGATCTGCATGTCCGGCCGATTTATCATTGGTCGGCTGACCGCGTCCGCGCACATGTCTGCCTTTGCATGCTGGCCTACTATGTCGAATGGCATATGCGCGAGAAGCTGGCACCAATGTTGTTCGAGGATGCCAACAAACAGGCGGCCGAGGCCGCCCGCGCGAGCATCGTGGCTAAGGCACAACGCTCACCTGAGGCGATCAGTAAGCAGACCACCGGCTTTACTGCAGATGGACTGCCGGTGCACAGCTTCCGCACCTTGCTGGCCGACCTGGCCAGCCTGACCCGCAACACTCTCGTCACCGCTGTCACACCGGATTATCCGCTTACGGTGCTCACTCGACCGACCCCCGTCCAACGCAAAGCATTCGAACTGCTGGAATTAGCAGTGTAGCCAGTAATCACCCTCGGATTTTGTGCTTGATCGTTCTTTGTCAGTGACTTGCAACCTTCCTAATCTGGAAGCTCGGACTAGGCGGCCGTGATCTAGGTAACAGATCAAAATTGCCACCGCAGCAACGACAATGGCTCAACTCACAACGTTTTGGTTTTGCATGGGGGCAACAAGTCTCACTTGGAAGGCCGGGTGATCGCAGTATTATTATGCGGGGTGTAAGATGGCGCCAAACAGGCAATTTCGTGCTCTACGCTGGCTCACTGCGCCGAACAATAGACTCCGCCTAATACCAGGCTTCATCACTGTCGGGTCGGAGGAGGCGCGCTCGATCGCTCTCACGCTGCCCTCCGTCCGCCGCTCAAACTGGGTGTGCAGTTTCCCGCGCCCAGCTTTCACGAAGACGCAGATTTCTCTGCGTCGCGATGGAAGGAATTAACTCGACCAAGTTGACAAGCCCGTACTCGCTGTAGAGTTTGCTGCGTGGCAGCGTTTGCCAGCCGCGGCAGCGCCATCTCCCGTTCCGGTGCGACCAGATCCGTTGCACCAGCCATCGATCGAGCCGGTTGAAGAGTTTCCGGATGTGGGCCCGCTTGTAGTGGTGACCCCAGCCACGCACGACAGGGTTGACCTGCTGTATCAGCTCCTGAGTACTCACCGGAGCCTTGCGCTGCGTGATTCGCCGAACCTGGTCCTTAAAGTGGTTGATCGATTTCTCTCGGGGGTAGGCGTACAGCGCCCCCGGTCGGATACCACTCTTGATCCTGTCGGGTGTCAGGCGCATCGGCCTGCTACCTCTCTTGATCTTGTACCCCAGAAATTCGAAGCCGCGCCGAACATGCACAATCCGCGTTTTCTGCGGGTTTATGATCACATCCAGCTTCTTCAGGACCTGGCTCGCCGCACCCAATGCTGCGCGTGCCTCCGCTGCAGACGAGCAGGTGATAACCCAGTCATCTGCGTACCTCGTAAGCCGATAGCCTTTGCGTCGCATTTCCCAATCGAACGGCGTCAGGAGAATATTGCTTAGCAACGGCGAGGCCACCCCGCCTTGCGGCGTCCCCCGCTCGGTTGGAAAAAGTTGGCCCTCCCCATAGCTACCCGCTGTCAGCATCGCCTCAATTAGGCGCAGGACTCTGCCATCGGACACGCGCTGGGCCACAAGCGCAAGAAGTTTCTCATGAGAAACAGACCCAAAGAAGTCTTTCAGATCTGCATCTACGATCCATTCTGCGCCTGCTTCGAGTTCCTTCCAAACCTTACGCAGGGCATCCTTCGTCGATCGCCCTCGCCGATATCCGAAGTTGGCGTCATCGAATATCGGTTCAAAGATTGGCTCCAGTCGATTGAGCAGCGCCTGTTGACATACGCGATCATAGATCGTGGGGATGCCGAGTATACGCCACTCTCCTGGTTTGCCCGCCTTCGGGATGCGCTGTTGCCTCACCGGGCGAGGGGTGTATCTGCCGGTGCGAAGCTCCTCGTGCAGTTGGTCAAGCCGCTCTTCGAGCACCTCGCCAAACGCCGCGATGCTTTCCCCGTCGATCCCCCCGGCGCCGTCGTTGGCTTTGACGCGTTCCCACGCGATCTCCAGGTTCTTCCGCTTGTAGACTTTGTCGATGAGCGAGTGAACCTTCCTCGCCCCTGTCGGGTTGATCCAGTCCGCGAGTCTCCTCGGCCGATGATGTTCGGGTCTTTCGCTCAGGGAACTTTCCACCTCACCGACGTTGCTCATCTCACTTTCTGTCTCTTCCCAACCGTCTTCGCCGGCCGCCTTCCCCGGCTCACTCCGCCGCCATTCTCTGGTCGCGTGGCTTTCGCCACGCTTCTGGTACTACTCGGCCGTCCGACTACTCCCAGGACACCGTTTCCCCCTTCGCTTGCGCTTATAGGGTCACTTCCCTCGGTGCCACCCGAGGGTCCTGAGAGTCCTCCTGGGGTCACGCTCAGATCTTCCGTACCGTGCCGTCCGCAAACACCTTGGTGCGGTGGGTGAATGAGAACGCCTTCGCTTCATACGGCAGGCTCGACCTTGTCCCACCTTTGGCCGACCGGTTCATCGTCGAGGTAGCCCCCATCGATTACGGCCCGGTACTGCCGAGTCGGCCCGGGGAATTTCACCCCGAGCCGCTCACAGAACCGGCTGTGACGGTCTCCCGTCGTCCGGCTCGTGCAGCCGTGAGAGGTTCCCACCTTTCGTCTAAGTATGAGGGTTCATCCTGTTGCCAGTTGACCCAACCCAGACTTGGCTGCCCGCTCCCTTTGCTCCACGGCCATTACGGCCGTTTCATCACTAATACGGAGCAGTCCGCCCCTGCCCGAAGCATCGGTACTTTCTGCCTCGCGGTTTTCTTTCCGCTTGAGCATTTTCCCTTTGCATCTTCGTGCAGGTTCCCAAGTTCCGCACAGAAGCCTGAATGAGAGTCACGCCTCCTATACACCGGACGCCGCCTGGCCAGTTGACAGGTTTCTGCCAGACTGATCCCGGGATGAGAAGAAGACCCCGGTTTTGACGCCATTTAAAGGGATATCGATGCTTAAACGGAGGTTCACTTGCGTTCGTCTCTCTCGCTCGTACATGACGCAGTCAAAGCCGCGCCTTTTAACCACAACGTTCACCACCACGGCCATTGAGCCACAGCAGCTTGTGGCTGTTTGAAGCCTCTCCCTGCAGAGCGGCTTCGAGGGACCAACCCTCATCTCCTGTGCAGCATGAAGCTTGCGCTTCTTCGTGGCACAAGCCGAGTCGGCCCGGGGAATTTCACCCCGAGCCGCTCACAGAACCGGCTGTGACGGTCTCCCGTCGTCCGGCTCGTGCAGCCGTGAGAGGTTCCCACCTTTCGTCTAAGTATGAGGGTTCATCCTGT
>DATJKY010000405.1:0-3338 GCA_035490955.1 Terriglobia bacterium
ACTGGGGATAGGCGGGGGGCTAAGACGAATGGAATCCCAGTCGCCTAATATGACGCGGCGCAGGGTCTTTATTCAGCGCGCTAAGCCGCTGCTGCACGGGTCAATCCGCGCAAGCAGAAACAGATCGCCTCGGCGCAAAGCTGGACAGCCGTGTCTCGGACCAAGGCGAGCGTCGGAGTCCGTGGATGGGTCGCTGCGTGTTCGGTGGGGTAGGGGGGGTACATCTGCGCAAGCGCTCGAGCGCCAAGATCGCTCGCGTGGCGGCGCGAAAGCTGGCGCAGGTCTGCTGGAAACGCCTAGTGCGCTGGCAGCAGCGGCACCCTGTGGAAACCTGTGGGTCACTGGCTTGAAGGGGGGCAGCAAGCGACAACGGCGGCGCGCTCGCCGAGGCGAGGTCCGGCGCGAAATTGGCGTCTGGTGCGGCCTTGGCTGGCACCGTGTTTATGAGTGGGCGGTCCTCTCCGTGAATTCATCTCTTGTGCCCGGCGGAGCCGGAGGCACGAATGGCTGCTCACGCCAGCGCGACGTCCGGGATCAGCCCGACCGCCCCAAGCTAAGCGGAGGACTCCAAGTATTGGACTAAACCGCTGCGCGGTGGGCGGGGTGAAGTTCTTTCTGAAGTGGATTGAGGTTCGGCCGAGCACCAGCGAGGGTGGTTTGGCTGAGCTTTCCTTCTAACGCCACGACTCTTCTTATCTGTCGGTGCTTTGGCAGTCGTCGCGCTGTCGGCGCAGGCTCTTGCGCAGAGGACGATGGGGTGTTTCCAACCCTGTTTTCCTCCCGAAAGGAGCTTGTGATGACGCCTCTGCGGAAGCGAATGATCGACGAAATGGAGATGCGGAACTTCGCGCCAAAGACGATCCGCATCTACGTGGACATCGTGGCTCGCTTTGCCAGGCACTTCAGCCAAAGCCCAGAGCGACTGCATGCCGAGCACGTTCGCGAGTACTTGTTGTACCTGGTGCAGGAAAAGAAGCGTGCCTGGGGCACGTACAAGCAGGCTCTGGCTGCGCTGAGGTATTTCTACCGCTGGGTCCTCAAAGCGGGCGAGGTCGTGCAAGAGATCCGCTGTCCACGACCCGAGCGGCGGCTGCCTATCGTGCTCAGCTTCGACGAGGTCCAACGCTTTTTCGCAGCCATTGCCTCCTTCAAGCACCGGATGATTCTCATGACCGCCTACGCGGCGGGCTTGCGCATCTCCGAGGTGGTCCACCTCCAGGTCACGGACATCGACAGTCAGCGGATGGTCATCCGTGTTCACCAGGGGAAACGCAAGAAGGACCGTTATACGCTGCTCTCACCAATCCTATTGCAGATGCTGCGGCACTACTGGATGGCTGCTCGGCCGGTGAGCTATCTCTTTCCCGGCCAGTCGCTCAACCGTCCGATGAGCGTCTCCACCGTCGAGCGGGTTTGCCATGCGGCCCAAAAGAAGGCAGCACTCGATAAGGTCGTCACGCCGCATACGCTTCGCCATAGTTTCGCGACTCATCTTTTGGAGGCCGGTACCGACCTGCGTGTGATCCAGGCGTTGTTGGGCCACGCCAGCCCGCGTACTACCGTCCTGTACACGCACGTGTCCACCAAGCTCATCGGGCAGACCAAAAGTCCTCTGGACCTCTTGAACCAAGCGTCGAAAGGTCAGGGACGCCCATGACCGAACGGCATCGGCTCGAAGTGGCCGATGTCTTCCGGCAGTATGGGGAAACCTACTTGGCGCTTCACGGAGCCTCGCGGGAGCAGCGGCGGGTGTTGCGGGACGTCCAGAACTGTCGCACGGCGGCGCTGGGCGGACATGTCGAGCAATGCGATCGGTGCGGTCATCAAAAGATCTCCTACAATTCTTGCCGCAACCGACACTGTCCCAAGTGCCAGGGATCAACTCGGGCGCGCTGGCTCAGCGCCCGTGCCGCGGAGTTATTGCCCACTCCGTACTTCCATGTGGTTTTTACCCTGCCGGACGTCCTCGGTCCTCTGGCGTTGCAGAACCAAGCGGTGGTGTATGGTCTGCTCTTTCAGGCCGTGGCAGAGACCCTGCAGGAAGTGGCCGCCAACCCGAGGCACCTCGGCGCGCGGCTCGGGTTTCTGACCGTGCTGCATACCTGGGGACAGAACCTGATGCACCATCCCCATATCCATTGCGTCGTTCCCGCTGGTGGGCTTTCCATGGATGGGAAGACCTGGGTGAAAAGCCGGCAGAGGTTCTTTCTGCCGGTCCGAGTGCTCAGCCGCGTCTTCCGGGGCAAGTTCACCGCCCTGCTGAAACGCGCCCATGGCCAGGGTAAACTGACTTTCCACGGCCGCTTAGAACCCTTGGCCTGCCTCAGAGGCATGAATCGCCTCCTCAGTCAGTCTGTCAGGCACGACTGGGTTGTCTATGCCAAGCGCCCGTTCGGCGGTCCGGCCTGCGTACTGAAGTACCTCGCCCAGTACATGCACCGGGTGGCCATCTCCAACCGCCGCTTACTTCGGATGGAAAACGGGCAGGTAACCTTCCGCTGGAAGGATTACGCGCGCGGCAATCGGCAGCGGACCATGACCGTGCAAGCTACGGAGTTCATCCGCCGGTTCCTGCTGCATGTCGTGCCATCGAGCTTTGTGCGCATTCGCTACTACGGTTTCCTGGCCAACCGCTACCGGACTCAGAACCTTGAGCACTGCCGACAACTGCTCGGCCAGCGCCCGCACCCGGAATCGGAAGCAGCCGCCGGCGCCCTGGACGTGACAGATATTGCCCGGAAAGAGAAAGCGACGGGCCTCTGCCCAGTCTGCCACGAGGGATGTCTGAGAACTGTTCAGACGTTGAGCCCCCAACGTCAGCCCTGGCAGGCAAGACGCGCGTCTTGCAGTGTGAGCGCCCGTTACTCCGATACGTCATGACGACAAGGTTCCTGCGACCGGGCGGTCACCAAAGAGTTGCGCTCTCCCAGAGCGCTCTGGAGATGCTTCGCCGTTAAGGTTTACTAAGCCGCGAAACACCGTGATTCTGACTGCATACCCCAGCGGAATGCCACGCTTGGACGATAGCATGTCACTTCCAAGACCACCCTTCTCGCCTGAGAGCAGCCGGCCAACCGCGGGCTCGAAGGTTCAGTTGCCACTCAATGCCCATAGCTGTGGGTGACGCGGTTCAGTCCAATAGAATCGTATGCGGCGTGCCCGGTGACGGTCCCCGTGGGAACCAGTCGCTGAGGGCACGCCGCATACAATCCCATATATTGGACTAAACCGCTGCGCGGTGGGCGGGGTGAAGTTCTTTCTGAAGTGGATTGAGGTTCGGCCGAGCACCAGCGAGGGTGGTTTGGCTGAGCTTTCCTTCTAACGCCACGACTCTTATT
>DATJKY010000406.1:0-5321 GCA_035490955.1 Terriglobia bacterium
TGGACAAGGACAATTCTACGTTGACCGTCCGTAAGCCCGACGGAAGGACGAAGAACATTTCCTACACCACCGCAACCAAGTGGACTAACAAGGCCGGCGCGACGGTTGATTCTACTACGTTGAAAGAGGGTGATCGGGTCGTCTGCATCGGCAAGAATGAAGGTGACAAGTTCATCGCTGCCGAGGTCATCGTGCAGCCGCCCTATGGTGCGCATTAGATGTCGTTGTCTGTCGGTGACAAGTTCATGGCTGCCGAGATCATCCTGCAGCAGTAGGCGCCGTCAGAGCTTCACAGATGGCAGCGAGCCGGGGTGAATTCAACTCGCCCCGGCTGCCATGCTGGCCAGCGCCTTAAGCACGCCGCGGGTGACGCTGAAGTCTTCCGCCATGGCGTCGAGAAGATCTTGCCTGTCGATCTGAAGGATTCGTGTCGGTTGCGTGGCTATAGCCCGCTCCGCATGGATTTCACCGGCCAGGACAGCCAGGCCTCCCAGTAGTGGGCCCTGTCCGTCAATCTGGGTCTTGCGGTCCGAGCGTGCCAGCTCCACCTCACCCTCCAGCATGAAAAACATCGAGTCCGCCGGACTGTCCTCTTCGTAGAGTATCTGGTTAGGCGCAAAGGTGACTTCATTCGAGATCGCCGCGACGCGGGCCAATCCCGGCGTAGGTATGTCGCGGAACATCAGGGCCTTTCGCAAGAGGTCAACCTTTTCGAGGATAGTGAGCATTCTTGCTCCTTTGGCTGTTTCGACGGCTGCCAGACGGGCGGTCGCCCACTCCCATGTCCCGCCTAGGACAGGGTCGCTTTCGTGCGGCACAAGCGAGAGATCATCGGACAGTTCCGCCAGACGACCTTGGCCGATGGCGTACACTGCGCACGTGCGTAGCCAGCCGTCTTCGGAATGCAGGAGAATGCGCAAAGCCTCAACCCGCGAGTTGACTCCCGTCCGGCACAAGCGCCGGGCAAAGTCCAGCCTTTCCGCTGGCGTGCTCTCGGGATCGACTCCGGCCGCGAGCCGGCGGTAAAGGTCCGGAGCGAGAAGGTGCTCCAGCACCTCCAGCGAGTTGGCGCGGAGCTGCGGGCGCTCTGACAACAGCCCTACATAAGCGTTGTGGATGTCACGCGGCGGGTAGAGTAAGCCCAACAAGCGAAAGAGGCGTTCAAATTCCTGGCCCATGCGCTCGCGCAGCGCGCTCGCCACCAGGGTTTCACTTTCGGGTGACCGCGGCAGCCCATCGCCCTGCTGGTCTAGGGCCGCCAGAATCTGGAAAGAACGGTAGTAGCCGATCAGCTCAGAGTCCAGCATGTCGGCAATATGGATGGCAGACGGCAGCAGGACGGGATCCCGAGTGCGAAGCTTGTTGAGCGCCTTGATAACTTCGTAGCGCAACTCCGGATCGCTTTGCACGATGCTGTCGGTGAGAACGGCGGCGCAACGGCGAGTCGCTATGCGCGCCAGCACGCCCGGAATTTGTTTGCGAACGGCAATAGGAACCGAAGGATCGTTCAAGCGGTCCTGAAGGGTGCCCACCGCCTGATCGCCGTACTGGGCGAGCGCCGCCCGCGCTGCTCCCAATAAACGTGGCTGGGCAAGCTTCTCAACCACCAAGGGCAGAAACTCGCTGCCTCGGATTCTGCCCGCGCTAACGAGAGCCTGCTCCACAACCCCGGCGTCCTGATCTCGCAGCAGCTTGAACAACTCGGGGTGAAGTTCGGACGGAGTTGGGATCGTCCCCAGGGCCCTCGCGGCCTCCCGTCGCGAATCGACACCCTCAGGACCGGCGGCTGAAAGCATCGTCTGCAGGATGAGAGGGGCCGCAGCCGAGTAATTCGGATCTTGAATCCCTGCCAGGTAGATGACTACCGCGCTCTGCAGGCAATGAGCAGGGACGTCGGTCGCGGTCTTCAGCAGATCGAGGGGATCCCTCCCTGTGTGTACAACAACGTACTGCAACGCCTCCGCGCGGACCTCAACCGATTCGTCGGCTAGCATCTTCTCCACTTGAGGCAGCACATCGCGTTGTCCAGCGTCGGCCAGAAGGTGCAACGCGCGCTGGCGGACGTCAGCGGACGGGTGCTCCAGTAGGCCGCGCAGTGCCGGATGCCAGGCCGGCTCGCGCCCCACTTCAAACAAGCTGAGCCCGTAGAGCACCTGTTGCTCTCCCCCCCGCTCCAAGGCCTGTGCAAGCACTTCCGTAGTGGTAGAGTCCAGCACTCCAGCAGCCGTCCGTTCAGGATCCAGGGTGCGTCGCTCGATGGCCCATCGCAACACCCGGAGGTATTCTCGTCGCACCCCGTAGGCGATGGCGATCCAGCCGGAAAGAAATGCGAAGTTAACCAGGCTGATGCGGCCGGGGCCGAGCCTCATCCTGTTTCCAAACAGGAAAAGAGCTACGCCGGCCAATCCGTCCGCCATCCGCCAAACGAACCCGTCAATGAACGACTTGATCTGGCTCTTCATTTTCGGAGGCGCTACGGGCAAATAGAGCAGTTCGGTAGAAGACTTGTCCAAGGAATAGCGGAGCAGACCCTGGCTGCCTTTCAGGATGCAAGCGCTGAGCAGCACGGGGGCCAGCAATACACCCACGCTGCCTCCGAGGAACACCGTGGGCATCACAAACAACGTCACGCGGATGCCCAAGGACCGCAGCAGTTGACCGGTGAGGAGCATTTGCAGTATGAACGAGGCCAGCCCCATGTAACCATTGAAGCGGCCGAAGAAGGTAGCCAGCGCCGCCTTATTACCACGGAAGCTCGAGTAGGCAATGAGTCTAAATTGGTAGCTGATAATGGTCGTGCTGGCGCATCCAATCATGATGAGGGCGGTTATCAGTAGCAAGTACCGAGAGCCACGGATATATGCCCAGACTTGGCGGAGGTTTTTCGGCATGTCCGGCTCGGCGCCAGGAGCCTGGCTGAAGCCCGCCAGCCGCCGGTGCGCTTGGCGGAACAATAGTCTGACCGACAGGCCGCATAATCCCAGCCCGGCCGCGATCACGAGCAGAAGCGCCTCGGGTCTCATGTGAGCGTGGCGGGTTAGGTCCGCGGTCAGAAAACCGGCGCACGGTGCGCCCAGGCTGGCGCCGGCGCCGATAAAGCCGAACACCCTTCGAGCCTCGCGCGTGGTGAGGGCGTAATTGGCCAGCGTCCAGCCCATGGCAGGCGCCAAGGCGCCCGTCATATAAACCCAGATGTAAATGAACGGATAGGCCCACTTCCCTACCAGGTGAGCCAACCACCAGAAAAGTGTGAAACTGGAGGCAAAGAAAAGCAGCGAGCCGATGATCAGCAGTTCCAGCCGCACTCGGCGCGACAGGCGGATGTATATAGAAGTGAAAATGCCCACCGCTAATGCCGTGGAAATAATCACATGGGGCAGATAGGTGGGAAAGGCGCTCAAGAACATTGCATCTCCCACCGACTGGCCCATGATGTAACAGAAGAGGGCGAGGAACAGGTAGAGGAACAGCAGCGACGCGGGCGTGAACTCCCCACGCCTTACATTTAGCACCCGCTCTAGGTAAGGGATCATAACTGTGGCGAGGGGTGAACCAGTCAGTCGGTCGCGGAGGGAAGGGTTAAAGTGTAAGTTGCAAAGGGCAAAAGTCAGCCTTTATCCCGTACCCTTTAACCTTAGGCCCCGCTAGGATTCGTACCCAGACGTCATCGGTTACCTTACCTGGCGCGGATATCAGTACAAGACCGCGCCCTCGCCTTTCTGGGCCGCGAGCTTCTGAAAGGTGCCGACGATTTTGTCCCGTCGCGCCATGAGAGCCTTCACTTCACCCTTGTTGAGGTGGGGCTTCGTCTTCTCGAGGACCGTGTCACCATCCAACTGGCGCAACTTCTCCAGCAACTGCCGGTCGCACATCACCAGGTCCTTCGGGTCCTGTAAGTCGTGCTGCAGCCGGAAGGCGCGGGTGAAGTCTATCCTCCAGATCTTCCAATCTGCGGTGATCAGAACGTTGGTGAGGTTTGGATCGGTGTCGTAGACGAGCTGATCAAAGACCCGCACCTTGTACATCTGTTTGTTATAGGCGTCGACGTCCGGCGGGTGCAAGTTCTGTTGATGGCGCATGACCTCATCCCACTTCCAGGGGATCCACCAGGACAGCGCACCTACCTGGCCGTTCCACTTACGCTCTACGGTCACCGGAATCATGTCGTCCATGCCCACCAACTTGGCCAGCTGATATCCGGCGATGTCATAGTGGTAGGAGTCGACGAAGTTGAGCTCCGTGCGTCCGTCGTCGAACCTCATCTGCGACTTGTGTTCATCGATGGACTGAAAGGCCGCGTCGTGGGTCAGCTGGCCGTCACTCAGCGTCAATCGCCATGGATGGGTAATGCCCTTGCCCAGTTGTTTGCTGGCCACCACCTTGGCATCCAGCAGGAATTGTTGCTTTTGGTCCTCCGTCAGGTTGGGTTCGTCGTCCGGCCCGCCGAGGGCAGGCTTTTGAGCTAGACAAAACGAAACCAGGCACATTGACACCGTAATCAGAAGCCGACTACGTGGGTGCCACATAACACACCTCTTTCGCGCAGGTGAAAAACACTCTGCTAGGCGACAGTCATGCCAAACGGGCGGGTTGTGCGTCAAGAAAGCGCCCGCTGCAATGGTACTTCAGGGCTTTTGCGCCTGGGTCCTTAGGTCGATCTGGGTCGCGATAAAGTTACCCTTCTCATCAGCCTTTCCGATGCAGATCACGTCTGATCCTTCCGTGAATGCACTCATTTCGGCAGACTTAACCTTGCCCCCGGCGGTTTGCGTCCACTTTGTGGAACTGTCGTAGTGAATCGTCTTGGTGATGGTCCCCTTACGCACATCCAAGGTAGACTGGTCCTTGCTCCACCTGACGATGACCCCGTGCCAACGTAGTTGGTCCTTGGGGGCAGGGGCCTGCGTCTCTTGAGCAACCCCAAACTTATTGCCATATCCTGCAAAAGCGACAATAGCGAGCACCACGCAAAGCGTCGCTCTTCTCATGCCATCCTCCTAATGTCGTGCGTCGTACTTAAGCGCACGACTCAAGTTTTTGCCGACTGAGGGATCCTGGTACCGCAGTATAGAACGTGCTCCGGATGAAGTAAAGGCCTTCTGCTCTAAGATTTCTAAGATGCTGTACGAACTCTCAATACTCTAAGTCACTCTCATTTACAGTTCCTCCTCTTCGCCGTCAAATGGCCTGAGAGGCTGCACGAGTTCAAGGGGTTAAGCAAGTCCCACATAACTCCTCGAGGATGTGAATTGGTGCCTTATCCGGCACAAGCAGGGCCGCGCGGGGAACAATAAACGTCTGCTCCAGCGCAAACTGGCCGG
>DATJKY010000407.1:0-2629 GCA_035490955.1 Terriglobia bacterium
GTAGCGGCGATATCCCACAAGGTCGATGACGAAGTCCTTCTGGAACCGCGCGCGGTAGGCAAGCGCCACCCGCGCCGCCTCAATGCAAGCCTCCGGATCATCGGCGTTAACGCGCACGATGGGAATCTTGAACCCGCGGGCGAGGTCACTGGCAAAGTGCGTGCTTCGCGCGTCTTCCCTATTGGTCGTGAATCCGATTTGGTTATTGGCGACGATGTGAATCGTGCCGCCCGTGGTGTAGCCGGGCAGCAGGTAGAGGTTCAAAGTCTCGGCAACGATTCCCTGGCCGGGGAAGGCCGCGTCGCCGTGGATGAGGACGGGCAGCGTGTGGACCGGATCAAACACTGGCGGTCCCGGGCTGTCCACTCGAGTGCCGGCGGCCCGTGCCATACCCTCTACTACCGGGTCCACTGCCTCCAGGTGACTGGCGTTAGGTGCCATGGTCACAACCAGCTCCACTTGCTCGCCACCCTTGATGGCGCGGCGGGCGCCTAGATGATACTTCACGTCACCTGTCCACCCCAGAGCATCATCACGGAATCCGCGTGCCCGAAGTGGATCCTTGAACTCGGCAAAAATCTGCACGTAGGGCTTATTAAGCACGTGCGCCAGCACATTGAGGCGTCCACGATGCCCCATGCCAACCAAAATGTTACGGAAACTCGCCTCGGCGGCTCCACCAATCACCTCGTCCAGAATTGGCACCAGCATATCCAAGCCTTCGATGGAAAAACGCGTCTTGCCGGGGAATGTGCGGTGCAAGAAGCGGTCAAATGCTTCCACCTGCGTCAGCCGCTCGAGCAACGCCCGCTCGTCTATGGGGTCAGCCGGAGCACGGTAGAGACGCGACTCGACGGCCGTCTTCAGCCACTCGCGTTCCTCAGGATTGCGCAGATGAGCGTAGTCCCAGCCACTCCGCGCCGAATAAACGGCACGTAGCTCCTGGATCACTTCCAAAGCGTTCGCCTTATCTTGGGCAATAGGGCCGACAATGAGGTTGGCGGGTAACTCGCGCAGGTCGCCTTCGGTCACGCCGTGAGTCTCGAGCCGGAGCGAAGGATCGCCCGTTGGATCACTACCCAGCGGATCGACGTGGGCGTCCAAGTGGCCAAACTTCCGGATGGACTCAGCGAGGTTGACAGCGCCCACGATCTTGTCAATCGCCATGGGCGCGCCACCCGCCGGGTAGCAGACGCCGACCTGGGGACCCGCGGACGCCGGCGCACTGGGGGCCAGACCGCGGACGCTCAGGAACAGTCCCCCACCCTTCGCCACAGGACCGGGCACATCCTCTGCCGGCGGAGTCCAGCGTTCAAAGTAAGCGCGTGTGGCCGCATCGACGGAACTGGGATTGTTCCGGAAGCGATCGTAGAGTTCGAGCACATAGCCCGCGTTGACCCCTTGGAATTCCCGCCAGTCGGCCATAGTGGTGTCTATACTAACTCATAGTCTCTTGAGTGGAAACAGTAGCTTTGTTTCCGAAACCGAACCCGAAGTGTCCCTTGTTATCACCAAAGTGGTAGTTTGTTCCGTCCCCCAAAATTCACTTAATTAAGCCCTCCTATCATCAGCAGCAGGCGCCTGATCACCAGCCTGCCAGGGGTAAACCCTCAGGGGCTTGCTCGGATTCTTGAGAGTTGCTACCTGCCATTTACGTTTTGATTTTCTCGGGGTTGGTCACTGTCGGGAGCTCAAGTGAATTCTTTTCAACGACATCGTGGCTTCCAAGAAATTGGCCTTTATTTTCAGTGACATCGTGGCTCTTATGTGCAGCTTGCTGTTTCTAAACGGCTTAGTACTTCTTCTCGGAACCGGGCTAACGTATGCACCTCGTTGAGCCCCCTCACCCGCCTTGGTTCCTCGGGCACCCTCTCCCGCGAGGGGAGAGGGTTGTGCCGCGAGGGAAGGACAGCAATCGAATCGTTGAGCCCTCTCCACTCGCGGGAGAGGGTAGCCCGCAGCCGGCGCTTTCACCAGCCGGGGCGGGCCGGGTGAGGGGGTCGGAAATAGGTTGCCGAATTTATGAAACGACGTACTTGTTAACGTGTCCCTTTTTGCGGCATCCGGGGTGGAAACGTGACCTTTGTTTCCGAAACCGAACCCGGAATCTCCTTTGTTATCAACAACAAGTAGCTTTGTCGGCGAAAAATCTTTTGCAGCGCGATCATCGCTGCTACACTCCTAGCCTAGCAGATCGATGCCGCAGCTTCATGCGCACCCAATTGATTTTGACGAAGAAATCGTTCTCACCTTCCTTTCTCTCTGCCATGGCTTACAGGCACGTCCGCAGACCCAGGCCGCAGGGCTGGCGAACCAGCACCAAACACTGCTAACGACCTAGGCTCACAATGTAGCTTACGATGTCACGATCGTGAAGTGCGATGAGTTCCGTGGGAGGCGACCGAATTGAAGGTCGCATTCAGTACGCGATGAGCCCGAGCATTAATCCTCCAAGCCGTCGAGCGCCAAGGGCTCCAGCACCTCTTCCACGTTGGTCTCGTCCACCACCAGGTTGAAGGCCTGCTCGCGCAGATGTTCCTCCTCGTCGAAGGCGCGGAACAGGCGCATTTTGGCGGCGGCATACAATTCGTTGGAATCCAGGTCGCGGCCGTGCAACTCGTGCCAGGCC
>DATJKY010000408.1:0-5663 GCA_035490955.1 Terriglobia bacterium
TACAGCGTCAGGTTCGGACGTGACCGCCTGGGAGGCACACTGGACGAGCCCGGCTGGATTCCTGGCGCGCGCTGGGTAAGCAAGATCATGGACGAAACGGGAGGGGAGATCATCGATATGGCTGCCGTGGGATCGGTGCAAAAGGCCATGGCCGCCGTCATCACGCGGCTGAAACACCGCTATACACTCGGCTACCAGAGTAGCGACACTCGCAGTGATCGTACCTTCCGCGAGATCGACGTCCGCCTCTCCGACCGCGCCCAAAATCCAAAACACCCGTACAGGATTTTCGCCCGGCGAGGCTACTACCCAGCGTTCAAGTCTGCCCCTCCCAGCAGCGCTTCACCATAACCTGTTGTGCCCCCGCATGCGGCCCGGGATCGGTGTTTCTCACCAACACGTCGATTTGCGCGTTCTTTTCTACCGCAGTAACCCATTTTAATGGGATTCGGCTGCTGGAGCTTTGTACAGCATAGATTGTGCGATTTGTAGTACCGCTTGCGCCCTAAGCGCGGATGTACTGTCCCCTGCTTTCGGGCGTGCGTGCTTGTCGGCGACTCGGAAGTTGGCCCTGCTGAGAGGCGGTAGTGATAAGTGTTGGGAAATCCCCTCGTGTTAAACAACGGGTACCGAAAATCGGCGTCCCTCCCTAATAGGTGGCGTGTAATGTCGCATTTTGGCCGTCCGAGGTCGATACCGCCGCCGAACGATCCCTATTAGAGCCTGACGCCGGCGCCCCCGCAACGGGATGTTCCAGACACCACACTCAGCTGACAGGTACATTCGCCTGAGCACACAACAGCTTGCCACTTTAGGGGACCGCTCTTTCCACTCGCGACGCTTCCCGGCCCAAAAATTTTCTAAGACGTGAGCCAATTCTCATCCAAATTGCGCGTTAAATAGCGTAGGGGAGGCAGTTCAAGAAATCTCGGTCGGGGCGATAGGAACGAATGGGTGTTTCCACTTTTCCAGAGAAGGCCGGCTAAAGCTAGCTTGAAACTGAGAGGGGCGGGAGTTGATGCGGCAGAGGAGATCGGGCTATCAGATGGGATAGTCAGACTATCCGATCAGATAGCAAACTCCTGTATAGGGGTTCAAAAACAAAGTGCGCACAAAGACCTTTTATCTCGAAAGCCCAATAGCGGTCGGCACTTGCAGTATGCACCTGGACGTCGAAGCGGTCCACGCGCGTCTGGCCCATCACGTGCGGCGGGGCCAAATAGGTCCCGAATTATCGAACCTCGGCCAGCACTTGGTTTAGAAAGGATTTGGGACGGGTATGAAGTCCGCGCAGCCTCGTTCTCAGGTCGCATGCGACGTCCTTTTGGCCGTTCTCTTTTTCGCACCGCCGGTGCACGCAAAGAGCCAGCAGCCGGAAGTTGCCGGATGGCAGCCCATCTCCAAGGAGGAGTGGGCGCTCAACGACGACCCCACGAACCCAGGCGCCAGCGCTCTCATCCTCTACCGGGAAGTAACCACCGACGACATGAAGTCCGTCGAAACCCACTCTTATCGAATCAAGATACTTACCGACGAAGGGAAGAAGTACGCCGACGTTCAGATTCCCTATCTGGAAAAGGAGTACCGCATCGAGGGCATCCGCGCGCGGACCGTGGAGCCCGACGGCACAGCGGTGGAATTTAGCGGAGAAGTCTTTGACAAGCTGGTGGCTAAAGCCAAAAAGGTCCAGTTTCAAGCCAAGACTTTCACCTTGGCCGGCGTGCGGCCGGGCTGCATCATCGAGTATTCGTACCAGACGCGCTGGCATGAAAACCTTTCCGATGCATTAAAGAGCTCGGGACAATACATGAGCGATGCCTACGCGATTCTGACCGCACGGTGGATGATTCCTGAGGACCTCTTCACCCGGCGTGCTCGCTTCTCGCTCCGCCCTCTGCTTAATTATCGACTTATGTGGGACACCATGGGCCTTCCCAAAGACACTCAACCCCACCAGCAGGGTGATGGGTCGGTGCTGCTAGAACTTACCAACGTCCCGGCCTTCACGGAAGAGCCGTTTATGCCTCCCGAGCGAATGGTGAAAAGCCGGGCGGACTTCTTTTATGTCATCGGAGACGCCGATCCTTCCATTTTCTGGCGGAGCCAGGGGAAACAGACGGCCTTGTTCTTCGAGAAGTTCATTGGCCCTTCCAAAAACATCCAGCGCGTGGCGAACGAGACCGTGGCTGCAGGCGACTCACCCGAGACCAAACTTCGCAAGCTCTACGCGCGTGCGCAGCAGGTCCGCTTCGCCAACTCAGAGCCCGCCAAAACGGAGAAGGAAGAGAAGCGTGAGAATCTGAAGGACAACAACGATGCTGAAGACGTTCTGAAGCACGGCTACGCGTTCGCCAACGAGATCGACCTCCTGTTCGTCGCTTTGGCCCGGGCGGCCGGCTTTGAGTCAGCCCCCGTGCTGGTTGCAGCCCGTGACCGGGCGTTTTTCCGGAAGAATCTCCTGGACCGGACGCAGCTTAGCGCCATGGTGGCCTGGGTCAAGGTGGGAGCCAAGGACTACTACTTCGATCCCGCCACGCGTTTTTGCCCTTACAACCTTCTCCCCTGGAATGAAACTGCAGCCGGCGGCATTCGGGTGGAGAAGGACAGCACCTCATTTGTTGAGACGCCCAATCCGCGAAGCGAAGACGCCATCATCGAGCGCAAGGCGTCTCTTCAATTGGACGGTGAAGGCGGACTCCAGGGGAAGGTGCACGTGCGCTTCACGGGGCACGAGGCCTTAGCGCGCCGCCTGGAAAACCGGGAGCTCGACGAAGCCGGCCGGCGCAAGGCGTTCGAGGACGAGGTGAAGGGATGGCTGCCCTCAGGTTCCACGGTAACGCTCGACAGCGTCTGTAAATGGGATGATGCGGCTGAGCCCCTGGATGCGGATTTTACCCTTAGGATCGCCAATTATGGAGCCGCTACCCATCGGCGGCTATTGTTGCCGCTAGCCGTGTTTGAGTCCGCGTCGCTGCACACTTTCCAGAACTCCCGGCGAGTCCATCCGGTCTATTTCCCCTATCCCTACGAGGAGCTGGACGAGGTCACGCTGCTCTTCCCGGCCGACCGTGAAGTGGAGGCTCTACCGGCACCGCGGAGCGAGACCACGCTGTTTGGAAGCTATAAGGCCTCCTACGAAAATCCAGTTGGATCGGTTAAGTTTCAGCGCCAGATGGTGATGAATGGGATGTTTTTCGAGGTCGAAGATTATCCCAAGCTCAGGGTCTTTCTTGACAACGTGAGGGCAGGCGATGAAGAACCCGTGGTTCTGCAAAAGTCCCGGTAGGGCGCAAGGAGGGAATGCTCAATCTGTGGCGCTGCCATTCCCGCCGACCCGGCTTTGGCGCGGTCGGCTGGTGGCATGCTTGGCACTTGCCGGGCTCGCTAGCCTGTTTGTAGGCCCGGCTTCGCTTCAGGCCAGTACGCCGGATTGGCTGCGGGCGGAGGCGCAATCGCCTGTGGGCAAGTATCCCGAGGACACGAGCGCCGTTGTGCTTCTCGACGAGCAAATCACGATCATCACGGAGTCAGGCGAAGTTCGGACACTTTATCGGCGTGCTTACAAGATCCTGCGGCCCGAGGGCCGCAAGTACGGGACAGTGAGAGTCCCCTTCGACAAGGAAACCCGCCTGGACCATCTCAAGGCCTGGAGCATTCCGCACGAAGGCAAGAATTACGAAGTGAAGGATAAGGACGCCGTGGAAACGGGGCTGTTCGCCGAGTCGCTTTACGAAGACAGCCGGGAGAAGCTGCTGGAGATACCCGCCGCCGAGCCGGGTAACGTGATCGGCTACGAGTACGAGCAAAGGCGGCGCCCCTTCATTCCGCAGGACACTTGGCGGTTTCAGCACGATATACCTGTGCGGCGGGCGCGCTTCGAGCTGCAACTGCCAGCGGGCTGGGAGTACGAGGTCTTCTGGGTGAACCACGCCGCCGACAAGCCACAAGCCGTCGGGCAGAACGGATGGGCCTGGGAGCTGAGTGACCTGCCAGCAGTGGAATCAGAACCGTTGATGCCCGCTGGGCGTTCCCTGGCAGGACGCCTGGGCGTGACGTATTACCCGCGCCACACCGAGGCCGGCGCCGGCAGCTTCGGATCGTGGCCGGCCATCGCCGGCTGGTACGCGCGTCTGGCGGCGGAGCGGCGCCAGGCGACACCGGAAATCCGGCAGAAAGTCACTGAACTTACCGCCAGTGCCCCCACCCCTATGGATAAGATCCGAGCGTTGGCCGCCTTCGTCCAAAGCGACATCCGCTATGTTGCCATCGAGATCGGGATCGGCGGTTACCAGCCCCACTCTGCCGCCGAAGTCTTCACCAACCGCTATGGCGATTGCAAAGACAAGGCTACGCTCCTGGCCAGCATGCTTGCCGTTGCGGGGGTCAAGTCGTACTATGTGTTGATTAACGCCACTCGCGGCGAGGTGGTGCAGGAAGCTCCTTCAGCGCTTGACTTTGATCATGTCATTCTGGCCATTCAGTTACCCGAAGGAACAGGAACAGCCGCCTCCGGTCTTTGGGCAGTTCAAGAGATACCCAAGCTGGGGAAGCTGCTTTTCTTTGATCCTACCCATCCCTTCGTGCCCTTTGGGTTTTTGCCCGACAGCTTGCAAGCGAACAATGGCCTGACCGTGACCGACGAGGGTGGCGAACTGGTGAGGCTTCCGCTGCTGCCGGCCTCCGCCAATCGGCTGCTGCGCACCGCCAAGCTCTCACTAACTCCCAATGGAACTCTCTACGGAACGGTGACCGAGGTGCGCTGGGGGGCGCCCGCGGCGGAGTTGCGCGCCAGATTGCTCCGCGCCTCCCAAGCCGATCGCCAGAAGGTTCTTGAAAGCTTCATGGGACAGTTCCTGGGCGGATCGTTGCTGCAACAGGCCACCGTGGGGAACCTCGACAGGCTCGACGGCCCTCTGACACTGCAATATACCCTTACCGCCACCGATTATGGCAAATTGTTAGGCGATCTGTTTCTGGTGAGGCCGCGGGTAATGGGCAGTAAAGGGGAAAATCTGCTGGACGCCAAGGAAAGAAAGTACCCGGTAGAGTTTCCTACGTCTACCTCTCAGGGCGATGTGTTCGAGATCACCCTGCCGGATGGCTACACGGCTGATGAGCTGCCGGACCCGGTCGAGATCAAAACCGGAGCGACGTCATACAAGAGTAAGGCAGTGATGGATGGCAATGTGTTGCACTATACCCGCCTCTACCAGATCACCGAGGTTCGGGTGCCTACCGAGCAGTTGAAGGAACTGACGCAGTTCTACCGCCAGGTCGGCGCTGACGAACGATCGACCGCAGTCTTTAAGAAACAATCGAAGGAGACAGCCAGCGGTGGGAAATAGACGGACAGCCCCAAGCTCCGTGCTTGAAGAAGGGTGACATGGGTTTGATATCGAGGGTGTCGCTTGCGAATCGCGTTGACTGCTCTAAGAATGGTCAGCCAACCGCAGGCAGATTAGCCATGGGAGTGTGGCTGAGCTATATCAGAAGGCGTGACGCGGGCAATGGCTCTCTGCTACTGCTGGTACTGTACATGCTCCTTAGGGGCAAGCGGTCGGCGGCTACCGCGCGGCCGGCCACTGCTATCGACCTTCGAGCGTTTTGGCCGCTGCCGTTTTCAAGCTTTTGTATTCGTGCTGGCGAGTAAGGGTATATCACTG
>DATJKY010000409.1:0-7086 GCA_035490955.1 Terriglobia bacterium
CCCCCGATGCTCCCAAACTCGTTCTGCCCACTCAAACAGTGTCGAACCCGGAGCCTTCGCTTCATTCAGCACCTACTCCGCCAGAACCCTCTGTTGAGCCTGCCAAACAGACGCCGCCTAAGCCTCCAGGGCCGGAGCCCATTCCGAACGTTCGAGCGCGGGCCTTCACGAGCCTTTTGAGCTTAAGTCCGACGCCGGCACTGCTCGCGGCACCGTTTGAGATTCCGCCTGGAGAGGCTCGGGGCCAGTTTGCCATCACTCCGCTGCCCAGTCTGGTCACGGCCAACGTGGGCCCCGGCTCTGTAGTCGGAGGGGGCGTCCTTGAGCGGCTCGCCGTGGGACCCGGGTCAGATCCAAACTCTTCCGATGTGGCAGGAGGGAAGGCCTCCGGCGACGGGACGGGCATCAACACTGTGAAAGACGGCGCGGGGACCGGTTCGGAGCGCAAAGGGGGCGACGCGGGAGGCCCCTCAGGCGCAGGGCGTGGATTCAGCGTAGGCTCTGGAAGGGGGCGTGGGGGCGCAGGTCCAGGCAGCGGGAATGGCGGCGGGGCCGGCCCCGGCGCGGGGATATTTCCCGGTATAACGATTCAAGGAGGCGAGTGGCCAGCGGGAAGCATGCCGCGCTCTGGCCTTCGCCGCCGTGGCGTCTCTCAGGATGAAGGCTCCTATGGCCTGACAATCATCTCTTCAGGAAACAGTGGTGGAGGGCTGAAAGATTTCGGGGTCTTTTACGACGAAGCAGTCTTCACCGTTTACATCAACACAACGACCTCGGCCGATAATCCGGCGCCCGCCTGGACGTTGCAGTATGCCGTTCTGAAGATGGCGGATCGTTCCCCGGGTGACGTTGTCCCGCCCTTCCCTGTGCAGAAAGAGATGCCCGAATGGCCAGAGGAGCTTGTTGCCAGATATCGGGGGCAGTTGTTGGTGGTCTACACCGTGATAAGCACGGAAGGGAACATGGAGCGAGTGAAGATGATGCAGAGTCCGAACATCCGGTTTAATGAGGTGCTGTTTGCGGTGCTGGACAAATGGAAGTTTCGGCCAGCCATGGTGAACGGGAACTCTGTTGCCGTGAAGGCTCTGCTAGGGGTGCCAATCGTCCCGGTCCGCTGACGACGTCGTGACAGTCGGCCACTCCTCGAGGGGCGATCATCAATCGGTGAACGGGGCGGTGGAAGGAAATGGGCGGTGCTGGTATCGCGGGACCGGAGACAATTGAAGACACCGGCACTCGAAGAAACCTTCCTGAAGACGCTACTCTGAAGTGTTAAACCTTTGTCATCGAAACAGAACTCAAGCTACTGGCCTTCTTACGCGGCGCCTTGGTGGCTTACCAACCACCCTTGGGCGTTCATTGCGTCCGGATCGTTCACCTTGGGGCTTCTCATGTAACTGCCGTCGCTTCTCAGGTGGCGGGCCTTCGCCTCATCCGCCATGTAGGTGTGGAGGGTCTGCTTGAGGTGGCTGAGCAGCTTCGGGTTCGCGACAGGAAAAACAATTTCCACCCGGTGGCTCAGATTGCGACGCATCAGATCGGCGCTGCCCAGGTAGACTTCCTCGGCGCCCCCGTTGCGAAAATAGTAGATCCGGCTGTGTTCGAGGAACCTCCACACGATGCTGGTTACCCGGATGTTCTCACTGACTCCGGCAACGCCGGGCCGCAGGCAGCAGAATCCGCGTACCAGCAGGTCTACTCGAACTCCCGCCTGTGACGCCCGGTAAAGCAGCTGGATCATTCTCGGGTCTTCAAGCGCATTCATTTTGAAGATCAGATGTCCTTGCCCGTGCCCGTCGCTCTCGTGCAGCTTGATTTCCCTGCGGATCAACTCCTCCAGCCCCTCCCTCAGACCCACGGGAGCTACCAGTAGCTTCTGGTAGTCTTGTTTGGCTGCATAGCCGGTGAGAGCGTTGAAGAAATGAGTAGCGTCGTCTGCAATCTCCTCGTCGCAAGTGAGAAAGCCCAAATCCGTGTAAAGGCGCGCTGTGGTGGCGTTGTAGTTTCCGGTGGCCAGATGCACATAGCGGCGAATCGCCTCCCCTTCCTTGCGCACAACGAGGGCAATCTTAGAGTGCACCTTCAGACCCGGCACGCCGTAAACCACGTGCGCGCCCGCGTCTTCGAGTGTATGGGTCCACTCAATGTTGCTCTCTTCGTCGAACCGGGCCTTCAGCTCGACTAATGCCGCCACCTCCTTGCCGTTCTCGAGGGCGTCCAGCAAAGCGGCGACGATCGGCGATTTCCGGCCCACCCGATAGAGGGTCATCTTGATGGCTCTTACCTGGGGGTCGCGAGCGGCTTGACGCAAGAACTCGACGACAGGCTGAAAGGATTCGTAAGGATGGTGGAGCAGAATGTCTTCGTGCCGAATGAGGGCAAATATGTCCTCCTGGCAATCACGTCCGAAGATGGGCGGTGTGAAGGGTACGAACGGCTTGTCCTTGAGATCGGGGCGGTCGAGCGAGACGAGCTCCATGAGGCGGCCGAATCCGATAGGATTTTCGATGCGGTAGACTTGCTGGGAATTCACCCCCATGTTGCTCGTCAGGAGGTCCACAACCTTCTGGGGCATGCCAGAGCTCACCTGCAAGCGCACTGCGGCCAAAAATCGCCGCTGGCGCATGGCCTCTTCGATGGTTTCCAGCAGATCGTCGCTCTCCAGTTCCTTAATGGCAACGTCTGCGTCCCGATTCACGCGGAAAGGATGGGTTTCCACAATCTTCAAACCGGGGAACAATAGGCGGAGGTTGGCAGCAATCACGTCTTCCAGCCAGACAAAGACCAATTCCCTGGAGCCGTTTCCAGCACGTTGCTCTTCCTCCGGCTCCGTCCGAACCTGCACCAGCTGGGGCAGCGTGTCCGGAACCTTCACACGCGCGAAGTGTTCTTCGCCCTTCTTGTCCCGTACCAAAGCCGCAAGGTTCACGCTCCGATTTGAGATGTGGGGAAAGGGCCGGCTACCGTCAAAGGCGAGGGGAGTTAGCACTGGAAATATATTGCGCAAGAAATAAGTATCCACGGCCGCGCGTTGTTCCTTGTTCAGATCGGTATATTCCATGACGCGGATTCCGGCTCGTTCGAGCGCCGGACGCAACTCCCCGTGCCACTGCTTGTGGGATTCTGCGGCGAGCTGGGATACCTGTTGGTGGATCAGTTGAAGCTCGGCACTCGCCGTACGGCCGTCGATTCCAACTTCCAGAGAGCCGCTGGCAACCTGTTGGAGCAGGCCCGCCACGCGAACCATAAAAAATTCATCGAGGTTCGAGCTGAAAATGGAGAGGAACTTCACTCTCTCAAGCAGAGGGTTGGTGGCGTCTTCCGCTTCCTCCAGGACCCTTCTTTGGAACTCGAGCAGGCTGAGCTCCCTGCTGATGTAGAGTTCAGGATCGTCCAGGTTCCGCGGTGCGGCGAGTGCGGGGGGGTCGGCCTCCGCCACCTGCGGCGCGGCTGGGGCCTGCTTCCACCGAAGCGTCTTTGCTCCTCGAGCACCCGATCTAGTCATGGCACATTATCTTACCTGCGGTGGCGTCGCCTTCGCAAGCCACATCAGGTAATGGAGTCGTAGGACGAACCGCAACCTCGGCACGCGAAGCGGAGCGTAACGGCGAAAACAGTCTTTTGACCCGCAGAGACACCGAGGCACAGGGAAGAGTCCAGAAGCTTCCGCTTTTCTCTGTGTCTCTGTGCCTCTGACACCAATAGAGCGCGCGGCCCGAAGGCGATTTGACGCCGAACCGCTTGTGGCTTGCTCTCCACCACTTTCCCCGGTCTGCTCGAGTCCACCAAGCGCCCTCCATCACTCGGTTCGCCAGTTTTCACGGAAGAAGTGCGAGAGGTCAACATGGAAGACGAGATGACGTCGAATGGCCACCGCTGCCACCGTTTTGGCGGTTAGGCGATGGCTGACCCTCGAACAGCTTCTCGAGGTGTTGCCGCTCAAGAAGAGCTACGTCTACTACCTGGCGATTACCAAGCACGAGAAAAGGGTGCAAACCGCGGGATGGCAGTGCCCGTAAGTCCAACAAACGATTGGTGCGGAGGGAGGGAATCGAACCCTCACGTCCCGTTAGGGACAAGGGATTTTAAGTCCCTTGCGTCTACCAGTTCCGCCACCCCCGCCCGCTGAGAACAAAACGGTTAGGCCACAGCTTCGCCTTCGGCCTCTCCAAGTGTAGCGGAAATTGCCGCGGGGGTAGCTGTCTTTTTTGGGTTTTGGGCAGCTCTGTGCGGGCTTTTGATGGTTCCAATCGTTCAAAGGCTCCCTCCATGGTCATGACTTATATCTTCTTAGCCCCAGATTAGCCCCAGACCGCCCTGGCGGTTTCCACCAGCAGCCGCAACTTGCGCTTCTCATCCTCCGTGGAAATGTGGTTGCCGATCACCGAAGAAGCGAAGCCGCATTGCGGGCTCAGAGCCAGTCGCTCCAGCGGCACATAGCGGCTGGCGTCGCGAACCCGCTGGGTGAGCTCCTGGCGATCTTCCATGTGCGGCGTCTTCGTGGTGATCAAGCCGAGTACCACAAACTTATCGTCGGGAACGTGCCGCAGTGCCTCGAATGATCCCGAGCGCACATCATCGTACTCAAGCAAAAGCCTGTGAGCTTTGATCTTTCGGAAAACCGTAGACGCAATCGGCTCGTAGCTGCCTTCGGCCAGCCAGCGACTGGCTTGGTTGCCCCGACAGAGGTGAAAGCCAAAGGTTACAGGCGACGCCGCGCTGATCACCGCATTGTCGAGCTCGAGGGCACGGTCCAGCCACTGTTGCACACTCGCCGAGTGCCCGCCCTGGGCCGCTTGTTGCTCGTAGAAGCCTTGAGTGGCAGGATCGATCAAGAGAGCATAGTGCGGGGCATCCATCTGGATGTAGGTGGCACCCAGACGGGCCAATTCTGCCACCTCTTCACAAAGGATTTCAGTCACGTCGGCGAGGAACGATTCGAGAGTAGGGTAGGCGTGACTCGAGTGTTGGCGCGACCAAAAATTCACCCACAGACTCGGACTGGGTAGCGTTATTTTCGCGATGCGCCGGGTGCGAGCGCGAAGGTAGGTGAACTCTTCCGCACCAAGGTGGCGACGTCGTCGCAGCTTGCCCACTACGCCCAACGCTACCGGTCGAGCCAAGCTCCAGTCTCCTGTTGCCTGATCTCCGTGCCACTGGCCCCATAGAAACGCATCAAGCGTATGTTCGCCAAAGCCATCGACTGCCGCGGTCATCTGGGCCTGAAACGACTGGCGACGCATTTCGCCATCGGTGACGATCTCAAGGCCGGCTTCCTCCTGGAGGGTAACCGCCTGATCTACGGCCCGGTCTTCGATCTTTTTGAAATCAGCCGGCTGCAGTTCCCCCGCGGCAAATTTCTTTTGCGCAGCCAGCAATTCTGCCGGGCGCAACAGGCTACCAACCACGTCGACGTGTGAGCGGATCATTTCAGCCGTCTCAGGTGCGGTCCTGCCTCGACGCCAACAGCCCCTGATCCTGCTCAAGCACACGACGAAGGGTGCGCATGCCGGTCACAATCTCGGCCACCTCTGACTGCTTGGCGCGCACGAGGGCCTTCACCAGGGGGCTGACCTTGAGCAGTGGCAGTCGGGTCCGCACCCAGGCCCGGATTTTGGCTGTCACCACCACGTGTGTCACTCGCCGATCCTTGACGCTGGGTCGACGGCGCACCATGGTGCGCCGCTCTAGCCGATCGACAATGCCGGATACCGTGCTGTGGGCCAGGCCCACCTCGCGGCTCAAGTCCTTCAGGCTTATTCCGTCAGCCTCGACTACAGCACGCATCACCGCGATTTGAGGGCGAGTCAGACGGCCGCGCGCGATTTCTTGCTGAAGGGGACCACGGAGCAACCGCTGCGCGGCTTGGAGGTGCCGATCGATTTCCAGGGCCAGGTTCTCCTCCCGCTTCCCAGCTGACGGGGCGGCTCGCCTCAGTTTGTTCACGCTCAACCTCGCCCAACCTCAGAGAATGAACGGCACGAGGGCCCGGGTGTGCCGGCGGTATTCCTCGTACTCCGGTCCGAATTCCTCCATCAAAAAGCCCTCCTCCGTCCTGGATTTCACGAGCCAAGCGCTGAATGCGATAGCCGCAGCCACTAAGCCCCGCACCTCACCCACCACGAGCGCTGTTCCCATCACCGCCAAGAGCAGGCCAGAGTAAATCGGATGGCGCACTAGGGAGTAGGGTCCGGTCCGCACGAGCCGATGGCCCTCTTTGATCGTCACCATCGCGCTCCAGTTCTTGCCGAGGACGATTCGGGCCCAAATGGCCAGGGCAATCCCCGCGTATGTGAGCACCACGCCGGGCACCAGCACCCACGGCGCGCCGGGCACAAATCGCCAGGCAAGCGGCCCGTAACGCAGCTTATGGGTAAACAATAGGTAATACGGGACCGCGCCGACGGCAAGGGTCAGAGCGCGGCTCCACCACCGCTGCTTCTTGATCGCCCGGCTAGCAGAAAACGCCGCCACTAGCCAGACCACCAAGAAGACGACCCAAGCAACTTCAATCGATCGGGAAATGGCGGTGTAAAGCGGCATGAACCCTCCCCTGAGGGTATTATCGGAACCGGCCGGCCCGTCAGCTTGGTCGAGAAATCCGGGCCTAAATGCGTTGTGTACGACACGTCGTACACGACCTATATTCTCAAAGGTCAAGGTTGAAGTCAAGCGGCGGCCGGCAAGAGGGTGCGCCCAAGAGTCAGGAGTGCAAAGGTGAATATGGCTCCGGAGGGCCGGTCCATGAATAGCCGTAGGTGGAACCTACGGACAATGCACGGCAAAACCCAATCAACCCCGGAGGCGGAGGGTTGACCGTGGGTGGCCGCGGCGACTCCGGCCCCTCCAGGGCCGACCAGGTTTTAGGCGTCGGCGTCCGCGTCCGTAGGTTGCAGCTACGGCTATTCACGGTGTCCCGCTTCGCGGGACTTCGGTGTCGTGGCTAGACTCATCAAGTGGTTTAAGACGCGAGCTCTTAACGAGGCTCGGCCGCGGCATTCCCTGTAACCTGTTCCCTGTCCCCTAGAGCCCCTGCCAGCTACGGCCCGGACATTCTCGGCACGTAGGAGCTGAGCACCTTCATGT
>DATJKY010000410.1:0-6236 GCA_035490955.1 Terriglobia bacterium
GCACGAACTGCCGGGCCTGGCTGTTCAAGATCCTGTTTCACCGCCTCCACCATCTTCGGCGCCGGCTGATCAAGACCTCCAAGTTGGAGGCGTTTGCGACTCCGGCGGACGAGGACAACCTCATGGCTGAGCCCCCTATTCCGCAGGAAATCCAGGACGACGACATCCTGCGGGCCCTGGAGAGGGTTCCACTCGAGTTTCGTGAGGTCGTGCTCATGGCAGATGTGGAAGAGTTTTCCTACAAAGAAATCGCCGCCACCCTGAAGATCCCTCTGGGCACGGTGATGTCCCGGCTGAGCCGAGCAAGAAAGCTGTTGCGGCAGGAACTTGCCGAGGTAGCGGGGCTGTACGGTATCGGACCGAGCAACGAGCGAAACCGCGAAGGTAATTCGGCATGAAGGTGCTTAACTTCGACTCCAAGCAGTGTGAACGAGTACGCCGGCAGCTCGACGCATACCTCAGCAATGAGCTTCTGGTGGAGACCACCAGTGAAGTGTTGAAGCACCTGGAGAGCTGCGAGGCCTGCTCACGCGAGCTCGGGTCGCGCCAGAGAGTGCGGGAAGCTCTGCAAAAAGCGGCCACCAGGCAGCTACCGCCAGCGCACTTGCGGGAAGCCATTCACCGGCGCCTGAGGAGCACGCAACCGCGGATGTTCAGCGGATTCCGCGCCACAACCTGGGCAGTGGCACTGGCAAGCTTAGCCCTGGTGATGTTGGCCGGGCAACGGTGGCTCGGATTCGAACGCGGCAGGCAACTTGTGGCCAGCGTTTTGACGCTTGGAGTTTCGGACCATCTCCACTGCGCAATCAGAGGCCACAATTATCCGGAGCTGGCCAATCCACCGGAACAGCTCGGCGAGAAACTCGGGCCCCAGTACGCCGGGCTGCTGCCCGTAGTCCAGGAAAAGCTTCCGGGCTTTCAGTTGCTCGAAGCGCACATTTGCTCCGTGCCGGACAGCCCGCGAAGGTACGTCCACTTTATCGCGCGCGGCCAAGGAACGATTCTCTCGGTGATTCTCACCAAGCGGGAGGGTGAATTTCTCCCCGCTGGAAGGTTACTGGTGGCGGGCGCTCCCACGGGCGTGAACCTCTACAAAGCCAAACTCGAAGCTACAAGTGTCGCGGGCTTTGAAACGAATGAATATTTTGGGTTTGTCGTTTCCGATCTCGGCCAGGACGAGATGATGCAACTTGCCGCGTCGCTTGCTCCGGCGCTGCGGGACGCGCTGGATGGGAGCGCCGGAACTGAGAAGGCAACTCCAGCATTGCTGCTCGCCTCCGTTTCTGTTGACTCCAACCGGGGTGTTGAATGAACCAAAGAAGAGCAGCTATGAAGTGCGACTTCATATCCGTGGGGTCAGAATTCGTGACGGCGACAGCCTCCTCCGCGTTGCTGCGGATGCTGGGTGTGGGTCGGAATGCCGTACCAACACTGCTGCTGATTTTCACGTGTCTCGTTGTGCCGAATGCAGCGCAAGGGAGCCCGAACCATCTCGAAGGCCAGTCGGCGCCCTACCTGAGGAGGGCGGTATCCCAGCCCGTTGATTGGTACCCGTGGGGAGCAGAGCCCTTTAAACGTGCCAAAGAGTTGAACCGTGCAATTCTCCTGGATGTGGGAGCCGTTTGGTGCGGATGGTGCGACCTCATGGATCGCGAGAGCTACACGCGTCCCGACTTGGCAGCATTTATTAATGCCAATTTTGTAGCGGTGAAAGTAGACTATGACGCCCAGCCACGACTGGCGGCGGAGCTTGAACGAGCGCAGGCCGTCCTGAACCTGCCTTCTGGTTTGCCGCTCACCGGTTTTCTGACTCCGAATGGAAAGCTCTATTTCGGCGGCTCGTACTTTCCCCCTGAGACCCAGGGTGATAAGCCTGCCTTTGAAGAAGCCTTGAAGCAGGCGCTGCGTTTGTACCGCGACCATCGCGCCGAGGTCGAGCGCGACGGCGTAGACTTGAGTAAGGAGAAATGACTTCTATGAAAGAAATCCTGACACTGGTCCTGGTAACTGCCGGGCTTAGTGTGGCCACGAACCTGCGCGCCGCCGAGAACTTGCGGTTGAATCCGCGGCTTGACTATTCGAGTGACAGCCAGGACGGGCCGCTGATTACCGGCGATCACCTTGAGGACGGGGCCATCCGAGGCAAGCCGAATTACGTTTTTATGTTCGGCGAGGGCTGATTCAATTCCAAGCGGCAGGCTCGCCGCTCCGTAAGTCTTTACGAGAAGTACCGAGGTCGGGTTAACTTCGTCATCGTCGACCTCGACCGGAAACGTCCGCCGGCCCAGCAGGAGCTCGTCAAACAGTATTACACCGGGTACATTCCGCACGTGGTGGTCCTGGATGCAAACGGCAAGGCCCTTTACAACTCTGCCGGAGAAGTGGATTCGAAAGTGATCGAGGACATCATCGAAAAATCCTTGGTCGCCTCAAGCATGGGATCAGCATCTAAGGTAGGGTACTGAAAGGAGCATAAAATGGCCGGCGTGAAGCTTGTTGTGGTATATCCGCGTCCCAAGGACCTCGAAGCTTTCGAGCAGGCATACCAAAAGGAACATGTGCCCATGGCAGTTGAGAAACTCGGCGGCAAGAGCAAAATTGTGGCGAGCAAGGTGGTAGGTTCCCCACAAGGAACACCGGCCTTCTACCGCATCGCCGAGGTTCACTTTCCAACGATGGCGGCTTTGGAAGCGTGCGCCGCGTCGCAAGGCGGGAAGGAGACCCTTGCCCATGCCGTCGCGATTTCTTCCGGCGGGCCGCCGATTTTCCTGGTAGCTGAAGAAGAGACGTTCACGTTCACCGGCGCGGCGAAAGCTTAGGCCCGGATACCGCTGCGGTTCACTGGGCGAGAGACAGCCAGAGCTGAGACCGAGAATGAAATTAGCAGCAACGGTTCTTTTTCTCTTCAGCTTTATTGCCAAGGGAATTGGGCCCGCAAACGCTTCAACCGAGCACTCTGTTCCCACCTCGATCGGCCTGCCGGTGGGAGAGAAAGCTCCCCCATTCGCATTGCGTGATCAGTTTGATCGCCCAGAATCAAACGAGACCCTGAGGGGAGTGAACGGGACAATTCTTCTCTTCTTCCGGTCCGCTGATTGGTGACCGTTCTGCAAAGCGCAGCTCGTCGAGCTGGAGGAAGCGAAAGAAAGGTTTGAGAAGCAGGGGATCAAGCTGGCTGCCATCAGCTACGACAGCCCGGCAATCCTGAAGGACTTTGCTGACCGGCACAAGATCGACTTTCCGCTCTTGGGCGATCAGGACTCGGAAGTGATTCGGTCCTTCGAGGTTCTTAACCGGGAAGCGAAGGGAATGGCCAAAGGCATGGCGCATCCCGGGTTTTTCTATGTCGATGTGAGGGGAGTGATTCGCGAGAAGTTCTTTGAGCGGAACGAACTGGACCGATTCACCCCGAACAACGTTATTGAAAAACTCTTTCCCGAGCTGGCCGAAAAAGTCGGCCAGGATGTCGAGGTTCCACACCTTCGACTCAGCCTGGCGCAGTCGGACCGCGTTGCAGCGCCGGGTAATCGGGTCAGCCTGGTTGCCGAGGTCGAGCTTCCGCCAGGGGTCCACGTCTACGCTCCGGAAGTGCAGGGGTACAAGCCGATCCAGCTGGCGATTGGGGAGTCACCCCAATTCGCACTGGACCCAGTGGTCTATCCAAAGCCTAAGGTCTTGTATCTGGAAGCGATTCGGGAACAGGTACCTGTTTTCGAGGGAAAATTCCGCATCACCCAGGATGTCAAGGTGACGACCGCTCAAGACTTCGTGCGGACGCTCGGCAGCGACGGCAAGACGATCACGCTGGGGGGTGAGCTGCGTTATCAGGCCTGCGATAAGACCGTTTGCTATCCTCCAACGTCCGTTCCGGTAGAATGGCAGTTGAAGGTCCTACCGCTCGACCGCCAACGATCCCCGGAGGGCATCCAGCATAAAGGATAAAATGACGGATCCGGAGAAAGGAGGACTTCGGTTTAAGTCCTGATTGGAGAATGCCATGGGTGATGTGGTCTACGTGTCTACGTCGCGTATCGAACGGAAGCGGGGGCCACTGCGGATAGCTTACCTGCCCGGCGAGCGCCAACCGGTAACCTTCAGCGTTCACGGAGCCGTTGCCAAGCACTACAAAATTGATCCAGCCACGATCGAAGAGTCTCACGCGTCGACTCTGGATTACGTTATTGCGGCGACAGCTGGCTGAATGTTGGGTACCTTCGGAGGTGCGCTGGAAGCGCGCCAGATTGATTCGAGCAACGGGCGGCTAACAGCGGAAGTGACTGGCGAGGTGGAAACGGAGGAGGGGGTGCTTGTCATCCGCCGCATCCACGTGGCAATGCGCCTGGTAGCATCGGGCGAGGTTGAGGAGACAGTCCAGCGTGTCCACGGCGTTTACCCGATGCGCTGCCCTCTTTACCGCACCTTGCATAAGGCTATCCAGCTTACGTCGGCTTATGAGCTGGTGCCGCCGCAGGGCACATGAAAAAGGCAGTAGACTGTGTCCAGCCAATTTTGGGCATCACAGCGGCTTGACGGGAATGAAACGCCGGTTAATTGGTATTTCATAATGTGAGACTAAAGTCTGGAGGTTGTGATGACGAAGCCCGATCCGGGAAATAGATCACCGCGGCTTGTCGGCCGGAGAGGTTTCATTGGGGCTTCCGTCGCAGGGCTCGCCGGCCTTGCGCTCTGGCGGTACCGGAGCTCCCAGGCGGCGCCATCCGGGCAGCCAAAGATGGTTAAGATTGTGGATTTCACCGACGCGGGTGCGCGCGAAGGGATTGTGGTTGTACCGAAAATCGTCAAGAGCGAAGACGAGTGGCGGAAACAGCTAAGCCCCCTCGCCTTTGATGTGACGAGGCAAGCCGGTACGGAGAGGGCCTTCACCGGTGAATACTGGAATCTTCACGAAAAAGGACTGTTCCGGTGCATTTGCTGCGACACGGCTCTGTTCAGCTCGGAGACGAAGTTCGAATCCGGCACCGGCTGGCCCAGTTTCTGGGCGCCGATTGCCAAAGAGAATATCCAGGAACTGCAAGACGTAGGCCTGGGGATGGTCCGAACAGCAGTCTCCTGCCGCCGGTGCGATGCCCATTTGGGCCACGTCTTTGACGACGGTCCGAGACCCACCGGGCTCCGATACTGCATGAATTCGGTGGCCATGCGGTTCGTCAAATCGGCCTGAAGTGGGCCACCGCCCGGCATGAAAATGTAGGGCCGACCCCTTGATGATTGCCGATTGATGATTGGCGATTGCCGATTGACACTTAGCAAAGCATGCCTCCTGCAAATCGGCAATTGCGGCCCTACTCGTGGTCGGACGACTATTTTCGAAGCATGGAGGTTATCTAATGCGATACTCTAATGTTGGTCGGTTTCGTAATTTCGCCCGACTGCTCCTGATTTTTTCCTTGTTGGGCGAGGTGGCCTGCTCAGGCGCGCACGGACAGGTTCCCGCCTTTGCCGGTGACCCCCAGTCCCCCGCAGCCAAGGGCAAGCAGACAGCCGTTTTGGCGGGCGGCTGCTTCTGGGGCGTAGACGCCGTGTTCAAGCACGTGAAGGGTGTCTCCAGCGTGGTTTCGGGTTATTCGGGAGGAAGCGCCTCGACGGCGGAGTACGAGACCGTGAGCAGCGGCAGCACCGGTCATGCCGAGTCAGTGAAGATTACCTATGACCCGTCCCAAATTTCATACAGTGAGCTGCTCCGGATCTTCTTCTCTGTGGCAACCGATCCCACCCAACTAAACCGCCAGGGTCCGGACACGGGAACTCAATATCGATCGGTGATCTTCTACGCGGATGAGAATCAAAAGCAGATCGCGCTGGCTTATATCGATCAGCTCAACAAGGCCAAAGTCTTTTCGGCGCCCATTGTGACCCAGGTTGTGCCCCTCAAGGCCTTCTATCCGGCCGAGGAATACCACCAGAACTACCTTCAACGGCATCCCGAAAACCCCTACATTGTTTACAATGATCTCCCGAAGCTTCAGCAACTTCAGAAGCAATTCCCCGATGTCTATCGGCAGTGACGAGTTTGCGGACCTGCCGAGTCAGGGTCTCTTCCTCTGGCTTACCACTGCGCATGAAAATGCGCGGAGCGCTCTGGAGTGCGGTGGCTTGCTACCGCTTTACCCCAGGCCAGCTTGCTGGCCGGGCAGGGTACACTGTGCCTCGCCTCGATGAGGCCGCGAGCAAGTTCGGTATCAAAGCGGCAGCCGCCGCGGCGGGCCGCACTCTAG
>DATJKY010000411.1:0-5474 GCA_035490955.1 Terriglobia bacterium
TGCCCTAACGGCCCTTCGCTGCTCATCGAACTCAATGCGTTCGATGACTACGCGTGATAGCGGCACGCTTTCGTACACGATCGCCACTGAGTTGACGCCAACCATCACGTTTAGCAACTCGAAGCGGAGCTGCGGCATCGCGGCCAAGCCTTGAGACCAATAGGGCCGAATCGCTTCTTTGCCCTCCAGTCTGCCGCTAGAGATGCCCATCCGCTCAACGATCAGTGGGCTCGTCATCTCAAAGTCATCGGCATAGTGGGCGAGAATACGCTCCAGATCGTGAGCGTTCCAGTCGGCGATCCACTCACGCGCAAACGCTTCAGCCCAAGCTCGTTCGATCATCTTTAGCTCCGGTCGCTGGTGACGAAAGCAAGGCGCAACCAATGGTGTTTACGGACCGAACTTCCCAATGGGTAAGTTGAACTTGGGCGTCCCTTGAATAAATGACCCTTGACAGGGTATTCCAGTTCTCCCTGGCCGAGAAATTGAAATCAGGACACCACCACGAATCGGTATCCTTAGCGGCGCGGGCAGTCTGGCCCCCCCTGCCGCCCCCCCCTCGAACGGAGTCTCGGAGCTCTCGCCCGTGAGCGTCCATCGTCAAAAGGACCGGCCACAAACTATAACACGCTCGCCACAGGTCCGCGTCAACCTGGAGAAAGCCAGTAAGCCCCCGGGACGAACGAGTGACGAGGTCCCTCTGGAGCCCTTCCTTCTTTTGTACACTACTTCGCGAGGCTATCGAGAGGCTAGCATTAGGCCCGCCGCGCAGCGGCTGCCCAACCCACGATGTCTATGAAGAAAATGAGGGTTAACCCTGGGACGGCACTTTCTCGGCGGGCCGCCTCCCTGTATCCTCTTGAAACTAAGGGGCCGTTTTTCTGCATTTTGGTGTTAACTCCTTTCCCGTGATAGACATCGTGGGTTCGGCAACAAAAGCGCTCGAGCTCCTGGAATTTATCCACAGGCTATCCCTATGAAAGTAAAAGGGCTGTTTTTCTGACTTTTGAACTAAGTGGCTTATTATCATTTGACCGGCCAATCTTTGCCACGCGCGGAGGAGATTCTCAAATCAAGGGAATAGGTTAGGCGCGTGTGAAAAGACTGGACCGGTCAAATGTCCGTTAACCGTCCAGCTTGCGTACGGACATCCGGTACACTCCGACCGACTGCTTTGACACGTTCCCTTTTCCGCAGACGCCGCCCGCAGGGGCCAAGATGTGCGCGGAACGGTTAGGTGGCGAATATCACGAACACCGCGGCAAATCATGCTTGCCGCAACCTGGGCCTGACCAAGACTTACAGTCTCTTCCACAACCCCGAGTGCACCGATGCCGATATTGTGCGCCTGCGCACGCTGCACGCCGCAATGGACCGCGCGATCCTCGCCTGCTATGGCTGGCAGGACCTTGACCCGCAGCACGGCTTCTACCAAAACGACCGTGGCCAGACACGCTTCACCGTGCCAGCGGAAGCGCGGCGGGAATTGCTGAAGAGGCTCCTGGAATTAAATCTGGCCATCGCATCCGCTGAACGTGCGCAATCCATTGCGAACCAGAGATAGCTCAATTATAATTGCGAGTATAAGTGCAGAGACTTCGAGGTGTGGATCATGGCTCAAGTAACAATCTATCTCGATGATGCCGCCGAGCGGCGGGTGAAAGCGGCCGCTCGGAAAGCCGGCGTCTCGGTCAGCCGCTGGGTGGCGGATTTGGTCGAGAACCGGACGCGTACCGACTGGCCTGCAGAAGCGAGGGAACTGGCGGGTGCGTGGCCGGATTTTCCTGATCTTAGGGAAATACGTCTCTCAACCGGAAAGGACAAGCCTCGCGTGCGGCTCTGAGCGGAAGCTCAGGGGGGCTGACTTTTCGCAAGCGCGTGCTGTGGGAGAGCGGAAGGGCACGGTTTTAACCGTGAGAGCGGAAGGTCCCAAATTTGCCCTCGTTTCGCGCCGCGAGCGCACCATTGGAAATCGGATTTTCCAGCCAAGGCGCTCGCGGCGCGAAACGAAAGGAAAGGGGTGGGGGGGCAGATTGGGCGGCACGGTTAAACCGTGCCCTCTCGCCGCGAGTGCTTTCATGTTCCTGCTCGATACCAACACGCTCATCTATTTCTTCAAGGGACAGGGTAAGGTGGTGGAGCGCCTCTTTGCCACGCCACCCGCGGAAGTGGCGATCTCGTCAGTGTCGTTGTATGAGATCGAAGTTGGCATTGCAAAATCAGCGCAGCCCGCCAAGCGGCGCAGGCAATTCGATGGTTTCCTTACCGCCGTGTCGGTGCTTCCCCTTGACCGTGCCGCTGCCCGGGCCGCTGCCGCGGTGCGCGCGGACCTGGAAACCCGGGGTCTACCAATCGGCCCATTGGACAATCTGATCGCTGGCATTGCTCTTGCCAATCGAGCCACCCTGGTGACGCGCAACACGCGCGAATTCTCTCGGCTGCGTAATCTCTCCATCGTCGACTGGTACGACTGAGCCATTTCGGGGATCATCGCCATAAATTCGACCAGGATGCGGCATCACCAAGCGCTTGCGATCATCGGTGAAACATTCCCGCGCCGTGAGGGTGCGCGGGTAAGAGACTGACAGGCAAACCGTTGCAAAATTCTCCTTTTCAGAAGGAGAATTTGGGCTGATTTCTCCTTCCTGCAAGGAGAAGTATGAGCATCTTCGACCTCCATCGTGATGTCCTCGCCGACTACCGCGACTTCGTCCGCTCCTTTCTGGTGATCGCCGACGAGAAGGCCCGGCGGTTCGTGGATAAAGCGCTGGAAGAAGAGGCACGCCTTTGGCCGGGCTTCCTGGCACAGGTGAGTCCTTCGTACGCGACCGGCCTCACAGTAATGGAACTCGCACGGCACGGAGCGATTACCGCGGAGACCGCGGAGGTCTTTCAAAGGCCGGACGGGAGCCCGTTTACTCTGTATCGTCACCAGGAAGAGGCCATCCGCAGGGCGGTAACCGGCCAAAGCTTCATCGTCACCAGCGGAACCGGTTCAGGCAAGAGCCTTTGCTACTTCCTGCCCGTCGTGGATAGCCTCATCCGCCAGCCGCACACCCAAGATCGCGTGGCTGCGCTGGTGGTCTATCCGATGAATGCTCTGGTGAACTCGCAATATCAAGCTCTCAAGAATCTGAAAGAACAATACGAGCGTCGGATGGGCATGGCCTTTCCCGTAACCTTCGCTAAATATACTGGGGAAACGAGAGATGCGGAGCGCGAGGAAATGCGCCGGCGCCCGCCACAAATTCTGCTGACCAATTACGTGATGGCGGAGCTGCTGCTGGTGCGGCCGGAAGACCAGCGATTCTTGGATCGGGCGGGCGGAGGATTGCGGTTTCTGGTGTTTGACGAGCTCCACACCTACCGCGGCCGTCAAGGAGCGGACGTCGCAATGCTGGTGCGTCGGCTGAAGGAACGATGCGCAGCTCCGGGCCTGATCCACGTTGGAACCAGCGCCACGATGGTCGCGCATCCCGCAGCTTCGACGGAGGACCGGCGCCAGGCCGTGGCTGAATTTGTCTCCGACGGCGGTCCGAACAGCACCTGAATGATTTTTGGGGCCTGGATCCCGAGGCAAACGAGCTGCGCCAGGCACAGCGGTTTGTGCGCTTGGGCCGCTCTCCGCGCTTCGCGGAAGGGTTCAGCCTGGGAGAGAGGAGCGCGCTGGGCAGGCTCCTGCGAGCGCGGCTTCGCCTCGATGGAAGCGAGTATTGGCGCTTTTTGGACAACCTGCTTGACCTTCTGGTGCGCCAGGGGTTGTTGGTACGCCTGGACCCGATCGACGATCACCAGTTTTATCAGCTTGATGCTGCCTGCATCGTGTGGCGAGAGGGCGACGGTTCGCCTCCCCCGCCGAGTCCCATATACACGCGGCGAGCGTATGGCGAGGGGTATGAGAAGGTACCACCGAGGGTCAACGCCTTCTTTCAGCGATTCTACCAGGTGTCGGCCCGGAGTGTTGCCCAGCTCGAAGCACGCGAGCATACAGCTCAGGTTGTTGAACCAGGCGAACGGGAGAGGCGGGAGCGGCGCTTTCGATGGGAGGAGAGCGACAGGCGGAAAGCGGCAGAATTAGGCCGCCGCCTGCCGTACCTTGTCTGCTCGCCGACCATGGAACTCGGAGTAGATATTGCGGATCTCGACCTAGTCCACCTGCGAAATGTGCCGCCCACACCGGCAAAGTACGCCCAGCGGAGCGGCCGGGCCGGACGGCAGGGACAGCCTGGTCTGATCGTCACGTACTGTGGTGCCATCAACAGCCACGATCAGTATTTCTTTAGGCGCCGGACGGAAATCGTCGCCGGTAGCGTTCGGCCGCCGCGCCTGGACATCGCCAACGAGTCACTCCTAAAGGCGCACATCCACGCGGTCTGGCTGGCGGAGGTTCGCCTGCCGCTCGGCCAGACAGTCGAGCAAGTAATAGACATTGACAAGGACGCCCTACCGCTGCGGGAAAACGCATCGGCTCAAATTCATCTTAGCGAGGCCTCGCGCCTCGCGGTGAGAGATCGAGTCCGGCGAATCCTCGATGCGGACAGAGGTGTGTTGGAAGATGCAGGTTGGTACAGCAATCGCTGGCTAGATCAAGCGATTGAAGAGGCACCGGCAGAATTTGATCGTGCATTCAATCGCTGGCGCGAACTGTATAGGGCGGCTAAGCGTCAACGTGATGCAGCACGCGCCGAGGAAGACAGGGCCAGAACGCGGGAGGATCAGGGGAGAGCCAGGGCACGGCAGGATGAGGCGCGCCATCAGTTGAACCTATTGCTGCAAGTGGATGTGGCTCGCGAAGAGAGCGATTTTTATCCCTACCGTTATCTTGCCAGCGAAGGCTTTCTCCCTGGTTACAATTTCCCGGCTCTTCCGGTGCGGGCATGGGTGCCTCGCGGAGAGGGCGAATTCATCTCGCGGCCTCGCTTCCTGGCGATACGCGAGTTTGCGCCCGGTAACGTGGTCTACCACGAAGGTGCGAAGTGGGAGTGTGTCTCTTTCCAGTCACCGCCAGGCGGCCTTGACGAGCGGAGGAGCCGGAAGCGGTTGTGCCGTACCTGCTACACTTTTTGCGCGGACGATCTCGACTTGTGTCCCACCTGCAAAACTCGCTTTGACGGCGAGAACAGCATGCTCGCGAGTGTTTTGGATATGCCCAGGTCGAGCAGGTCTTCCGCGGCCTCAAAGATGGGGACTGGCTGGGATGGGGTCCGATGTATCACTGGACCGACAGCAAGATCCGCGTTCACGCTTTCTATTGCCTGCTGGGTATTTCCCTCCTGAAGTACGTCCATCAACAGGCTCAGGCGGCTTGGCCCGGGCTCTCCATGGAACAATTCCTCCAGGAACTGCGGCAGATCCAGCAGTTCGTTCTCCTCTATCCACCCCAAGGGGAGAAGGGACCGCCGCGCGCTGCGATCGTTCGGTCCAAACAGAGTTTCCCTCAACAACAGTTGGCCAAAACGCTCGGCTTGGAAGAT
>DATJKY010000412.1:0-6468 GCA_035490955.1 Terriglobia bacterium
TGGTCCGGGCCGGCGCGCTCGTCTACGCCAAACGCGAGTTCATCAATCACAAGAAATACCTCTCCCCTGCCCCTTCCTCCTCCCCACAGGGAACCAGAGCCGACACAGCCCCCGCCACCCCGGAGGAACAAAACCTCCCGCGATCCGGTTCGGGCGTGGCCGGTGTGGCCGACCTTCGCATCCAGGCCGCCTACGACGCCTTGCTCGCCTCCAAGAACCCCATCACCCCGGCCAAACTCGCCACCAGAGCCCTCACCGGCTACCCCACCGCCCTGCGCTGGCTCAAAATCCATCACCCGGAACTGCTCGCCCCTAAGCCGCCTGCGACAGAGGCTGCTGCTCCCAAGCCGGACACAGCCCCACCGCCTAAAGAAGTCCCGCAAACCACGACGCCCAAACCCCAAACCGCCAAAACCAAGCGCGCCGCCGCTAAAGCCAAACCGCTCCCCAAAAAGCTCCGTAACCCCAAGAACCACCCGGATCTGATAGCCGACGATGCCCACGTTAAAACCGCGCACAAACAGCCGGAAACCGCCCAGAGGGATCATGATAGCGCCAAGGCGCAAAAGCCCGCCAGACGCCGCCGTAACCCCGAGAACGAGCCTTTTTAGAGAGGACTCCTTATGACCGATAAAGCTGCACTTCCCGATGCCTGGAGCCCCTTCGGCAAACCTCGTGGCACCCGCGACCCCGAACTCAACTACCTCGAAAAAGGGATGGGCCTGATGGCGCTCACCGGGCGCCGGCCGGCCGAAATCTTCTTTAGCGCCAGCTTCAGTTTGCCTCCCAAGAAACTCCCCTTCCCTGCCATCATCTTTGATGGCCAGCTCAAAACCCGCCACGCTCCCGGCACAAGCTTCGAGCCTTATCCGATCCCGGTCCTCGCCGATCCAAAAAAGATCATCGGCGCGCTCGATCAACTCCGGGCCTTGAAAACCTTCGCGAGCGCCGATGCCGTCAACACCACCACCGGCCCTCAGTTGCCCAAGTACATTTCCGCCGCCTTCGGCTCTCTGGACAAACCCTGGAAGCCGGGCTACCTGCGCAGCGCTTACGGAGCTATCTGCTGCCACAAGTTTAAACCCAGAAACCAGACCGACGACATCTTCCTGGCCCAGATCCTCGGCCATAAACTCCTGGGACCTAACGCATCGCTTTCCGTGGGGCAAAGCTATAAGGATTTCTATGTCGTAGAAGGCTGAAGCATTCTGATAAAACTAACCATACAGGTCCCGGAAGAAGAGCACGACTATCAGGAAGCCCTCCGGCGCATCCAGGAAGTCAAGAATACCGGAACAACAACTCTCTCTTTTCGCCTGAATCTGTGGGACTTCGGCGGCCAGGATATCTATCACGGCTCGCACGCGCTTTTCCTTCATGGACATGCCATCTTTCTCATACTCTGGACTCCTGAGTCGGAGCGCCAAACCGCCTACCAGGAAGGCTCACTCTCCTTCCGTCATCGCTCTCTTTCCTACTGGGTCGATTACCTCCGCGCCTTTGCAGGAACAGATGCTTCCATGCTGATCGTTCAAAGCCAATGCGACACGTGCGACAAACGCGTCCTCCATCCGCCCGCTCAAGTGGACGATTTTCCCTTTCACCGGTCCACAGAGGTGAGCGCACGCACGGGGCTCAATCTTGGACTCATTAACGAGAACATCAAGGAAGCTGCGCGCGACCGCTTCGCTCGGCGACTGCCTCCACCCATCGGCGCGGGACGCTTAAAGGTGCGTGATCGGCTGCGGCAGATGCTCGAAGAGGACCAGAAGCGCGAACCCGCCAAACGCCAACATCGTTTGCTGGACCGCACAGAGTTTGATCGCCTCTGCGAGGAGGTGGGTGGCGTTAGCGACAAAGAAGCCCTCCTGGATTTCTTGCATCACAACGGCGTGGTCTTCTACCGCCCCGGACTCTTTGGCGATCGCATTGTCCTCGACCAAAACTGGGCGCTGGAAGCCATCTACGCGCTCTTCGACCGAAAGAAGATCCTGCCGCTACTCCGAGGCTACGGACGCTTTAATCGGGCCGATCTCGAAAGACTTATCTGGTGGGACCACACCACCGACGAGCCGAAGTACACACTCGCTGAACAGAAGGTTTTTCTAGGAATGATGGAGAGTTGTAGCATCTGCTTCCGAGTTCGCGAACTGCCGCGCGCTTCGCAGGAGGGCGACGAGGAAGATTGGGAGTGCGTAGCTCCGGAGCTTCTCCTCGAATGGTCGGACGCGCAGGAACTGCTGCTAGGCCGCTTGCGCGATGACCCTCCGGACGCGGACGCGACCGCCAGTTACGCTTTTCTCCATGAAGGCATACTTCGCGGCTACCTTTCTAAGATCGGCCAGCAGGCTGGGGACGCGGCCATTTATTGGAAGTACGGCTGCTGGTTCTACGAGCAGACAACACGCAGTCAGGTGTTAATCGAGGGCCGGTGGGATGACGCTCAGAGCGAGTCCAGCGCGGGCACCATCCGTCTCCGGGCATGGGGTGAGAATGCGGAGGGCTTGATTGACCCGCTGCTTGAGGCACTCCGAAGACTGCCTGTCGGTCAGGCACCAAAGATCGAGCAGACTAAAAGTTTCCGTGTCCATGCAGTCTCTTCATCTTCCGCATCGGTCCTGCCTCGCCCCGTCAGAAACTCGCTGAGCGGTGACGCAGTTTCTTTATCTGACCAAAGCCGAAAATGCTAGTCTTAACAAACTGCAAATCACGGTCCCAACAGTGCTCCATCCCAAAGGCAAACCGGAGATTTTTGTTTCCTATGCCTGGGGCGATGATTCTTCAGAGACTGCGAGAAAGCGCGCAGAAGTCGTCGATCGCCTCTGCGAGACACTGGCAAATGAGAGCTGGAATATCATCCGCGACAAGAACGCTATGCGATCCGGCGACCTCATTTCAGGCTTCATGAAACGCATCAGGTTTGCCGACCACGTAATCGTGGTCTTGAGCGACAAATACCTGCGCTCTCCCTACTGCATGGCAGAGCTTTACGGTATCTACCAATGATCGGTTGGAGAAAAAGAGGACTTCCTGCATCGGATCATTCCGTTAGCATTGGCCGATGCCCGCTTCGGCACCTGGCGTGATCGCCTCATTTATACTACCTACTGGCGCACGGAGTTCGAGGAGATGGAGCTAAACTTCAAGGATCTCGGGGTGGCAGACTTCCGGCTTTATAAATCCATGCAGGAGTGGCAAAACAGGATCGGCGACATGCTTGCCTACCTGTACGACGTTTTAGCCCCACATGGGTTCGACGATATTGTGAAGGACGATTTCGCGGCCTTGCGTCTGATGTTACAGCAACCCCGAGAACGAGCCTTTTTAGAGGACGCTCCTTTATGACCGATAAAGCTGCCATTCCCGACGCCTGGAGCCCATCCGGCAAACCTCGTGGAACCCGCGACCCCGAACTCAACATCGACGCACGCGCCCAAGCCTTCCTGGATCGCATCGCCCCGCTCTCAGCCGATCTCGCCGCCCACGGCCGCGCGTGGCTCGGGAAGAGAATCGAGTTGAACCGCTCGGCGCTCGATGTTAAGTGCAGAAAGGGATGCGACCCGTATGGCCCAAGACCCACACGAGACCGCACCGTTAGTTGGCGGCCTCGATCGAGTGCCGTTTCTGAAGGCGGCACGGCGGCGCTTGGGACAAATGGTCCCAAGCCTGACGGAGCCCCCCTTTGGCGATCAACCCATCAACTATTTGGAACCGGCTGGGGATCCCGGCGTTTTTGGTCCCGATTCGGTGACGTGGCGCGTGCTGAGCAATCCTGCCAGCGTCTTCATCGGCGGTATCACGGCAGTATTCCTGGAACTTGCCGAACCCCGCGTGCGCTCAGGGGTGTGGGACCACACGGACTTTCGCCGCAACCCGGCCGCGCGGGTACGGCGAACTGGGTTGGCCACGATGGTCTTTACGTACGGTTCGACGCACGATGCCGAAGCGCTCAGTGCGAGGGTGCGTCGCTTGCACGATCGGGTCCGGGGCACCACCCCAGACGGGCAAGTCTACCAGGCCAACGATCCAGAACTTCTCACCTGGGTGTACGTCACCGCAGGCTACGGCTTTATGAGCGCGTACCTTCGGTACGTCAACCCACGGATGACCCACGCTGAACAGGACCGCTACTATGCCGAATCGGCCCGCGCGTGCCGCTACTATGGGGTCAACCGGATACCCGGGTCAGCTTTAGAAGTCGAGCGCTACCTTGAGGCGATGCGGCCGCGGCTACGCCGCCACGACATTGTGGGGGAGTTTCTCGACTTGGTGTGGAGCGTACCGCTCGTGGCAGCGCCGGCCTTACCGCTCCAACGCATGCTGGTTCAAGCCGGCGTCGGCCTGTTGCCGCCCTGGGCCCGCGAACTGTTGGACCTTGAAAGGGGGCACCGGTTGCGCCGTGCGGTGAGCCCCCTCGTGCGCGTCGCGGTTGCGCTTGGTGGTCGCTTTATCCGTAATGGCGGGGCCCAGCAGGCGTGCCTGCGAATGGGCCGGCCAGCTTCTTACCTTTACCGGTAGGCTCTGGCGGCTCTCCGGATGACTTGAAGATAGGAATCGATCTAATGTCCGCGGCGGTCCTCAACACGCGAGGGTCAGTCGCGCGGTACGCAAAGAGGTTGAGCATTTTGAAGGCCCGGAAGCCGAAGCAGTGGGCGCAGGCGCCCAAGTCGCCACAAGTTGGCGTCCAAGCGGCCCCCGCCGGCGGCGCTGCTATCCAGGGCCTGACAGAATCATTAACTGATTTGAGCCCAACCGAGTGGCAAGCGATCCTTGCCAGGTTAAGAAGAGCAAGACTGCTTTCCAGGGAAGATCCGCTTCCAGTTCCCTACATCCAGCGCACCGAATGGAATGTTAGGGATAGCGATGGGACGATCGTGCTATCATTAGTCAGTCGAGCGTGAGCCGTGTCTGGCGCCATTTCGGTATTCAGCCGCATCGGGTGCGTGGGTACATGGCCAGCGATGACCCTGAGTTTGAAGAGAAGGCGGCCGACATCATTGGCTTGTATCTTAAGCCGCCGGTCAAGGCTGCAGTGTTCTGTGTCGACTCTGAAGAGCGCGATTCAAGCACTCGACCGACTTGATCCGGTCTTGCCGCTCTCCCCTGGCAGAGCCGAACGGCATGGCTTTGAATATTTTCGTCATGGCACGCTGCAGCTCGCGTTGAATTTTGGAAAACCAGATCTCCACCTGATTAAGCCAACTGGAATAGGTCGGCGTGTAGTGGATTCGTACGGTTGGATTAGCCTGGAGGAACTCGAAAACATTCTTGGTTCTATGTGCGCTCAAGTTGTTGACCACGATGTGAATCTCTTGGCCCCTCAGGCTGGCTGGCGACAATCTGGCCGAGAAACTCGACAAACTCGGTGCTGGTATGCCGAGGGGTGGTCTTTGCGATGACGTCACCGGTGCGAGTGTTCAGCGGGGAATCTTCACTTCCACGACCGACCTATCCAGAAAGCTGATCCGTTACATCAAGCAGTACAACAAAACCGCCACACCCTTCCGATGGAGATTTAAGAATTGAGCATTTATTCACGGTCTAAATGACGAGACCCCCAGGGGCATACCGGTGGGGCCTGCCGCGAGTATCGTGCTGGCAGAGGTGGTTCTATCCGATATCGACCGGAAAATTTTGAGCCATACTTCTTCATTCGTTCGTTGGGTGGACGATTTCCGAATATTTTTTCGAGCTATCGATGAGGCGCGAGTGTTCCTTCATGAGTTCACAAAGTACCTCTATGAAGTCCATCGACTAGTTCTCTCTGGCGAGAAGACACGTCTACTTCGCGTTTCCGTCTTTACGAGCCCGTGTTTCGCGATGACGAAGCACCTCAAGCGTCAGGCAAAGACCGAAGAAGTTGCACTCGAAGAGTACTTGGAGGAGTTGTACAAGCGAGTCGGTCCGTACACTTCACCGGAGGATGTATTCGATGATGACGAATATGCCGAACTGCAGAAACAGCTTAAGAACGCGGCTCGATACAGGATTCGAGCAATTCTAAAGACGACATTCGAGCATCTGGAGCTTCTCCTTCCGATTGTTCGCGAAGTATCGATATATGCTAGGGCCGTCCTAAGGGATTGTCACAAAATAAGTGTATCAATATTTCTTCAGAATAGATACTCTGGAGCTAATGGTTGATATAGACGCGATAAAGCGTCGTTTCGAGAAGTTGTTGCCTACAGTTGCGGATGCGCCGATTGATTGCCGCCGCGGAAAGTCTGGCCATCGATTACGGAGGTATTTCCATTGTTTCTCGTGCCACGGGAGTCTCCAGGCGCGCGATTGCACGTGGCATCGTCGAATTAGGCAATCCCCCAGTGGCTTCCGGCGGAGCAATCCGTAAACCGGGCGGAGGACGCAAGAGCACCGTGGAACAAGACGCGACGCTGGTGAGAGATTTGGAGCTGTTGATCGAGCCGCTGAGCCGTGGTGACCCGGAGTCTCCGCTGCGCTGGACTTGCA